>JBCCMW010000551.1:0-1502 GCA_039026175.1 Pseudomonadota bacterium | reverse complement strand
GCCCAAGATCGGCAACAAGCTGTCGCTCCGCGCCTCGATCACGGGCGAGATCGTGATGGACGGGGTCGAGGTCGGCGAGGACGCGCTGCTGCCGGGCGTCGAGGGGCTGAAGGGCCCGTTCTCCTGTCTCAACATGGCGCGCTATGGGATCAGCTGGGGTGCGATGGGCGCGGCCGAGTTCTGCTGGCACGCCGCGCGACAGTACACGCTGGACCGGGTGCAGTTCGGCAAGCCGCTGGCGCAGACCCAGCTGGTGCAGCGCAAGCTGGCCGACATGCAGACCGAGATCGCGCTGGGCCTGCAGGCGTCGCTGCGCGTCGGCCGGCTGATCGACGACAAGCAGATGGCGCCCGAGATGATCTCGATCGTCAAACGCAATAACTGCGGCAAGGCGCTGGATATCGCCCGGATTGCGCGGGACATGCACGGCGGCAACGGGATCTCGGGCGAGTACCAGGTGATGCGCCACATGATCAATCTGGAGACCGTGAACACCTACGAGGGGACGCACGACATCCACGCGCTGATCCTGGGCCGTGCCCAAACGGGGCTGCAGGCGTTCTTCTGACCGTCTGCCGATGCGCGTTAGCGGGAAACCGATGACTGCATGCCGATGACCGATCGCGGGGCGGTGCGGTGCCTGGCACCCTGCACCGGCGGGGGGCGGCGGCCCGTTCGCGGTGCCCGCCCGTCGGTGTCGTCACTCGTGGGGGGGGCAGCGAACCCCCCCGACCCCGGAACGCGGACCGTCGGAGGCCCCAGTGACGGATCGATACACCTTCAGCAAGCGCCCCGACCGCGATGTCGTGCGGGTCAGCTTTACGGTGGTGCCGGCCGACGAGGAGATCTCGCTGGGCCACTGTGTCGACGAGGCGCATCCTGGCGACGCTCTGTTCGGCGTCTCCTATGCGGCGATGGCCGCCATGGTCTGCGGCACTGTGCTGGTCGGCGAGGACGGCGAGGTGAGCGTGGAGCCCTTGGTGCCCTCGGCCGAGCGGCGGCCCGGCCCGGCGGACGCCACGTTCTATACGCGGCCCGACAAGCGCGCCGTCGTGCTGGATTTCGGCGCTGCGCCCGGCGATGCCGCGGCGGGCCCGGGGCCAATCGATCTGGCCGCCGCGGCGGGCCCGGGGCCCATCGATCTGGCCGCCGCGACGGGCAGTGTGCGGCCGGGGCAGGCGTTCCACGGGATCGGCTACGACGCGCTCGCGGCCCTCGGCCGCGGGACGATCCGCGTCGACGACGACGGGCTTGTCACGATCCACCCGGCGCCGGTCAAAGGACAGGCGGCCGGCTGATCGCGCCGCGCGGTGTGGAGCGAGCGCCATGGACATCGCGACGCCCGGGCTCTGGGCCCCCGATCTTGCCACCCTGGGCGCGTTCGTCGCAGCGTCGGTTGTGGTATTGGCGATCCCGGGGCCGACGGCGCTGTTGATCGTCTCCTATTCGGTAACCCAGGGGCGGCGTGTGGCGCGGTCCATCGCCGGCGGCGTGGCGGCCGG
>JBCCMW010000550.1:0-1512 GCA_039026175.1 Pseudomonadota bacterium | reverse complement strand
CGACATGGCCCGTGGCGAACAGCGTGCGCTCGGCCCGGCGGCGGCGGGTCAGCCCCGGCAGGGTCGTCGGCACGCCGCCGATGCGCCCCTTGTTCCAGCGCAGCAGCTCGTTCGCGGCGGCCTCGCGGTCGCCCGCGTTCAGCCGCCGGCGCAGGGTGGATCTGTGCAGGTTGCCCTGGCCGACGTTAAAGGTGAACGAGACCAGCGCATCGAACTCGTGCTGCTCGAGATCGACCTCGATCAGGCGGCCGACGGCCCCCTCGCTCTCGGTCACGTCGGCGCGCAGCAGCTTGTCGGCGGTCCGCTTGGCGATCTTCTTGCCGGCCTCGGCGGTGGGGCCGATGTGGCCATAGCCGATGGTCCAGTTGCCGACGGGGTCGCGGTACGGCTCCAGCCGGCAACCTTCGAAATGCTTGATCAGCGACAGGCCCTTGTCCGAGATCTTGGCCATGCTGCCCTCCCTGCGGCGCCGCGACCGGTGGGGCCGCGGCGGTATTCAAGCGCAGGCCCGACACAGAGTCATCCGGGTGCGCCGATACCGGACCAGCGCGCGCTGGGGCGCGGTGTCGTTGCGCGCCGCCCTCCCACGGGCGCCGAGCAGCCGGCGGGTTTGCGACCGCACGGATCGAACGACCGTCTTCGCGCTGCGGCGGCAGGTGTGGAGACCGCGCACCGCGGCGCGCTGACCCTTTCCCTGCCGTGCTGCGGCAAGGGTTGGGACGCGGCCCGTGACCGGGCATCGGGCGGGCCGCGCGCCTCCCGCGGGCGGGCAGACAGCCGAGACCGGGCATTCCAGGGCAAAGATGACCGGGGATGGCGTCCATGCCAGTTGACAGCAGGGCCCCGGACGCGTTCGGTCTCTACCCACAGGGAGGGACCGCGACGACACCGCAGCCAACGCGGGCGCGCGACGATCCACCGCCGGCAGCGCCCCCCGCCAGGGGCGGCGCGCGCCGGTCGGGCGAGACGCGCGACGACGCATGCCGGTCGTCCCTCCCACACGCGTGGCCGATACCGCGCGGCGCATCGGGTCCCCGCCCGTGCCGCCGCGCGGGCGGGAGGTGAACGGCATGACACTCTGCCTGGAAGGGGTCACGCGCCGTGTCGGGCGCGAGGTGCACATCCATCCCACCACGCTGACGCTGGAACGCGGCACGATGAACGTGCTGCTGGGTCCGACGCTGGCGGGCAAGACCTCGCTGATGCGGCTGATGGCAGGGCTGGACGTGCCCGACGACGGCCGCCTCAGCTGGGACGGGCAGGACGTGACGGGGATGCGCGTGCAGGACCGCGGCGTCGCCATGGTCTATCAGCAGTTCATCAACTACCCCTCGATGACGGTGTACGAGAACATCGCCTCGCCGCTGCGGCTGCAGGGCAAGGACCGCGCCGCCATCGACGCCGCGGTGCGCGAGACGGCCGCGCTGTTGAAGCTGACGCCGATGCTGGGGCGCAAGCCGCTCGAGCTGTCGGGCGGGCAGCAGCAGCGCTGCGCGCTGGCCCGGGCGCTGG
>JBCCMW010000549.1:0-1514 GCA_039026175.1 Pseudomonadota bacterium | reverse complement strand
GGCCGGCGATCTTGATCGCCTCCTCGGCGTCCTCGATCAGGCCCATGAAGCCGGGGACGGTGCTGACCCCGGCCTCGGCGGCGATCTTCTTCGAGGTGATCTTGTCGCCCATCGCCTCGATCGCCTTGGCGGGCGGGCCGATGAAGGCGACGCCGGCGCTGGCCAGCGCCTCGGCAAAGGCCGCGCGTTCGGACAGGAAGCCATAGCCCGGGTGCACCGCCTGGGCGCCGGTCTGGTGGATCGCGTCCAGGATCTTGTCGATCACCAGGTAGCTCTCGGCCGCCGGCGCCGGGCCGATGGGCACCGCCTCGTCCGCCATGCGCACGTGCAGCGCGTCTGCATCGGCCTCCGAGTACACCGCGACGGTCGCGATCCCCAGGCGCCGCGCGGTCTTGATGACGCGGCAGGCGATCTCGCCCCGGTTGGCGATCAGGATCTTGTCGAACAACGGCAACCTCTCGGGAGTTGGCGAACGGCGAGGATGGGCGGTCGGGCGCGCGTCGGCGGCCCGGGTCCGGCGTCGGGCGGCAAACCTTCCGCCCGGCGCTTTTGGCGCGGCGGGCGCCCAGCCGTCAATCCGCCGTCCGTTCGCCTCCCGTGCGCCGTTCGCATGGCCCATTGGCACCCCGCTGGGGTCGGCCGCGGTCGGTCAGGCGCGTGCCCGGCGCACGCCCCAGGCCAGCGCCTGGGCGAGCGTTTGGCAGTCCAGCGCGCTCTGCCGGGGGCCGCCGCGCCGCGCTGGGCACCGGCGCCGAGCGAGCCGCCCGTCCGTTGCCCCAGCCATGTCGACGGCGACGCCCGCCGCCGCCACCAACACCACGGGCCCCGGACCCGGGGTCGCCGCCCAGGCGCGCCACTGGGCTTGGCGGAGCGCGTGCGCCACCCAGTAACGCGCTGCAGGATCGGCCGCAACGGACCCGTGCCACGCGGCCGCCAGCGCCGGACCCGCGGCCGCCATGGGATGGGTGGGAAAGAGCACCAGGGCGCCCTCGACCGTGCACCAGGCATAGCCGCGCAGGGCGGCGCCGTCCGGTCGTCGGCGGTGCGCGGCGGCGCGATGCGCCACCAGATGGGGCCAGACCGCGAGCAGCGCGGCCAGCGGGTCTGCCGCGGCCCCACCCTCGTCCAGCGCCGTCATGACAGAGAGGCGCGGCACCTGACTGCCGCCCCGGCATCGGTCCTGGGATCGGCCCCGGGATCGGCCCCGGCAGCCGCCGTGGCTGCCGCCTCGGGATCGGCCCTGGTAGCCGCCGTCGGTGTCGCCCTGGGATCGGCCCGGGGATCGGCCCGGGGATCGGCCCGGGGATCGGCCCGGGGATCGGCCCGGGGATCGGCCCGGGGATCGGCCCCGGTACCCGCCCCGGGATCGGTCCCGGGATCGGTCCTGGGATCGGCCGCGGCAGCCACCATGGGAGCCGCCGTTGGGCCGGGGCTAGCGCAGGCCGGCACGCCGGGCCTCGCGCCGGGCCGCCCGCTCGTCCCGCCGCGCGCCGCGCGCGGCACCCCGGTCCTGG
>JBCCMW010000548.1:0-1536 GCA_039026175.1 Pseudomonadota bacterium | reverse complement strand
GATGGCGTCGTGTGCCTCTCTGACGGGTCCGCCGCCGGGTTGTTGCGGGTCCCGCTCGCGGGCCCGCCGCAGTGTCGTCGCGGGTCCCGCTCGCGGGCCCGCCGCAGTGTCGTAGCGGCCTCCGCTCGCGGGCCCGCCGCAGGGCTCGGCGGGCGCCGGACCCCGGCGAGACCGCCGCAACACCCCATGGCGCCGCGTCGGGCCGGCCGTAATCTCGCCGCAGTGGCGCTTCACTTGCTGGCGCCGATCGCTTACCGGAATGCAACGACGGCGCGTGTCTCATATCGTTACGCGCGAAGGCAGACGGACGGCCCCATGGCAGACGACATTCCCGAACCCGATCTCGACGACCTGTCCCGGCGCATGGAGGGCGCACTGAATGCGCTGAGAGGCGACTTTGCGACGCTGCGCACGGGGCGTGCCTCGGCCTCGATGCTGGATGCGATCACGGTCGAGGCCTACGGCCAACCAACGCCGCTCAACCAGGTCGGCACGGTCAACGTGCCCGAGCCGCGGATGGTGACGCTGAACGTGTGGGACAAGAGCCTGGTCGGCAAAGTCGACAAGGCGATCCGGACCTCGGGTCTGGGCATCAACCCGGTGGTCGACGGCCAGATCCTGCGGCTGCCGATCCCGGAGCTCAACGAGGAGCGCCGGCGCGCGCTCTCCAAGCTCGCCGGCCAGTATGCCGAGCGGGCGCGCGTGGCGATGCGCAACCTTCGCCGCGACGGCATGGACCAGGTGAAGAAGGCCAAGACGGCGGGCATGTCCGAGGACGACCAGAAAATGTGGTCCGACGAGATCCAGGAGCTGACCGACGCGCAGATCAAGAAGATCGATCAGGCGTTGGAGACCAAGCAGGCGGAGATTATGCAGGTCTGAGCGGCAGGCGGCGCGCGACATGCGACGGGCGGCGGGCGCCTCCGGCGGACCGGGGGTCCGGCGCCTTCGGCGGTTAAGGCCCGGCGGCGAGCGGCGATCGCGGCGCCCGGGCCGCGGGCGAGGCGGTGTCGGATCCGGGGGGACCGATGGTGCCGCGCCACGACGCTTCGGCCTCTGGACAGGGGTCATGCGGGTTGCATGCAGGCGACTCGCTCGCGCGGCAGGATGCCCCATCTTACGAGGGCGCCGTCGCGGTCCGGGGGAGGTCGCGCCAAGGGGGCGCCGGGAGAGCGAGGCCTCGCCGTTACAGGCGCGGGCCAGGGCTGTGGGCGGTGGGACGATGACGAACGACACGCGCGATCCGTGGGGGCGCGATCCGTCGGGGATCGAGAACGACGGTACGAGAGACGGCTCCGCGGCGGGGGCGGGTCCACCGCCTGCGTCGCCCGTGCGGGCGGGCCAGCAGACGGGCCGTGACACGGGCCGTGACACGGGCCGTGACATGGTCCGTGACATGGGCCGCGATGCAGGCCCAGGATTAGACCGGGCGGCGGGCCGAGACGACGGTGCGGGCGGGGCGGCGACCGCCGGGCCGGCGGCCGCGGGTGACGGCGAGCAGGCCGTGCCCGACGACCGGCCGAGCGCGGTGCCGGG
>JBCCMW010000547.1:0-1542 GCA_039026175.1 Pseudomonadota bacterium | reverse complement strand
GCGCCGCGGCGATCGCCGACAGGCCCGTCTGCGCCTGGTTGCCGACGGTGACGACATAGGCGACCGGCAGCCCGCGCGCCTGCATCGTGAGGTTGATCGCGATGTTCGAGGACTGGGTGACCAGCGCCACGCCCCGCTCGACCCGCCGACCGCCGTGCTGGTCGGGCCAGAGGGCGACGCCGTCGAGATAGTTGATCAGGCCGTAGCAGTTGGGGCCGAGCAGGGTCATGCCCCCCGCGGCAGCCAGCAGGGCGGCCTGCCGGTCGGCGCCGTCGCCCGCGTGCGGCTCGGTCTCGCGAAAGCCCGAGGCGAAGCACACCGCCCCGCCAGCGCCCCGGGCGGCGAGGGCTGCGACCGCCTGGATGGTGCTGTCGCGGTTGATGCCGATGAAGGCGGCGTCCGGGGCGGCGGGCAGCGCCTCGATGGACGGGAAAGCGGGCACGCCCGCGATGCTGTCGCGGCGCGGATGCACGGGCCACAGATCGCCGGCAAAGCCGATCTTGCGGCACTGCTCGACCAGGTTGGCGCACCACACGCCGCCGCCGATCACCGCGATGCTCTGCGGGCGCAGCAGCCTGTCGAGGCCGTCCATCGCGGCCCTCAGGCGCCCAGGGGACGCAGCAGGTCCCGGCTGATGATGTGGCGCTGGATCTCGGAGGTGCCGTCCCAGATCCGCTCGACCCGCGCGTCGCGCCAGAACCGCTCGATCGGGAAATCGTCCATCAGCCCCATGCCGCCGAAGATCTGCAGGCTGGCGTCGGTGACGCGGGCCAGCATCTCCGAGGCGTAGAGTTTGGCCGACGCGATCTCGCGGTTGGCGGAGAGGCCCTGGTCCAGCCGCCAGGCGGCCGCCAGCGTCAGCCAGTCGGCGGCGTCGATCTCGGTCACCATGTCGGCGATCTGGAAGCCGACGCCCTGGAACTTGCCGATGGGCTGGCCGAACTGTCGGCGCTCCGCCGCATAGTCCAGCGCCAGGTCGAAGCAGCGCCGCGCGCGGCCCACGCAGAACGCCGCCACCGTCAGGCGCGTGGCGTAGAGCCAGGTGTTCATCACGTCGAACCCGCCGTCGACGGCGCCCAGCACCTGGGCATCGGGCAGGCGGCAATTGTCGAAGTCGAGGATGCAGTTGGCGTAGCCGCGGTGGCTGATCGAGCTGTAGCCGCGGCGCACCTCGAACCCACGCGTGCCGCGGTCGACCAGGAAGGCGGTGATGCGCTTTTTCGGGCCCTTGGGCATGTCGTCGACGCCGGTGGCGACGAACACGATGAAGAAATCCGCGTGCTCGGCGCCCGAGATGAAGTGCTTCGAGCCGTTCACGACCCAGTCGCCGCCGTCGCGCACCGCGGTGCACTTCATGCCGCGCACGTCCGAGCCTGCGTCGGGCTCGGTCATCGCCAGCGCGTCCATCCGCTCGCCCCGGACGGCGGGCATCAGGTAGCGCTCGCGCTGCTCGCCCTCGCAGGCCATCAGGATGTTCTGGGGCCGGCCGAAGAAGTGGGTGAGCGCCATCGACCCGCGGCCGAGCTCGCGCTCGACCAGGGT
>JBCCMW010000546.1:0-1566 GCA_039026175.1 Pseudomonadota bacterium | reverse complement strand
GAGCGCGAGCGCGGCAAAGGTGATCGCCCAGAACAGCTCGGTCGACTGGGTGTTGATCATCGCGACCACCATCACCACCACGCCGACGGCCAGCGCGATGTTGATCAGATGGCGCTGCGGCAGCAGGATCGGGGAACCCGACATGTTGCCGTTCAGCTTCGCGAACGCGATGATCGAGCCGGTAAAGGTCATCGCGCCGATCGCCGTACCGATGGCCATCTCGATGATCGAGGCGGTCTTGATCGCGCCAACCGAGCCGATATCGAAGGCCTCGGGCGAGTACAGCGCCGCGGCCGCCACGAACACGGCCGCCAGACCCACCAAGCTGTGGAAACCCGCGACAAGCTGCGGCATCTGGGTCATGGCGACCTTGCGCGCGATCACGGCGCCCACCACGCCGCCGGCGCCCAGGGCCACGGCGATCAGCAGAAACCCGTCGACCGACGGCGGTGCGGCAAAGAACAGCGTGGTCAGGATCGCGATGGCCATGCCCGCGATGCCGAACCGGTTGCCCTGGATCGACGTTGTGGGGTGCGACAGGCCGCGGAGCGCCATGATGAACAGGATGCCCGAAACCAGGTAGGCGAGTGCTGCGATATTGGCCATCGGGTCAGCCCTTCTTCTTGTACATGCTGAGCATGCGCTCGGTGACCAGGAAGCCGCCGAAGATGTTGACCGCCGCCAGGATCGTCGCGACGAACCCGAAGGCCGCCGTCACCGTCGACGCACCGTCCGCGCCCATGGCGATCAGCGAGCCGACGACGATGACCGAGGAGATCGCGTTGGTGACGGCCATCAGCGGCGTGTGCAGCGCGGGCGTCACCGACCAGACGACGTAGTAGCCCACGAACACCGCCAGGGCGAAGATCGCGAGCTGGAACACGAAGGGGTCGATGCCGGCCGACGCAGCCGCGGCAGCGCCGACCTCGCTGACCTGCTCGGGCGTCGCGTTGGCGGCCTCTTCGGCCACGCGCGCGAGTCTCTCGGACGCTGCGGCCATCGCCTCGGCCGCCTCTCTCAATTCATCCATGATCGACATGTCCGTCGCCCCTTCCGTCTTATCGTTCGTCCGGCGCCGCGCCGCAGACGGCTGCGCCCGCGCTCAAAGCTTGCTTCACGTTCTCGGCCAGCGTGCGCTGGGTCGTGTCCTCCGGGTCCCAGCGGTGCAGGTCGTCCAGCGCCGCCAGGTAGGTCTCGCGCTCGACTGGCGCGTAGTCGGCCATCCAGGTCAGCAGACAGGCCGCCCGGGTCCGGATCTGCGCACGCTCGGCCGGCGCGATCTGGCGCCCCTCCATCTCCCGCACCACGCGCGCGGCATAGTCGACGACCCGGTCCACGTCGCTGGGCTGGCCGACCGCCGCGGCGGGCGCTGTGGCCACGACCAGCGCCACCGCGCCGCTGCGCCACGCAGCAAACCGACCCCGGCCGCACCAAGCGGCAAACCGTCCGCCGCTGCGCCACGCGGCAAACCGTCCGCCGCTGCGCCACGCGGCAAACCGTCCGCCGCCGCTGCGCCACGCAGCAAACCGACCGCCGCTGCGCCACGCAGCTAACCCACCGCCGCCG
>JBCCMW010000545.1:0-1574 GCA_039026175.1 Pseudomonadota bacterium | reverse complement strand
GCGCTGACCGATGCCGCCGTGGTGCTGGAGCGCGTGGCTCTGAGCGCCGCCAGCTTCGGCCCCGCGCCGCCCTACGCTGGTGTGAGCGCCGTCGAGACGTTCGAGCACCTGCCCCACGCGCCCAAGCCCTTGATCGACCGGATCATGGCAGTGCTGGCGCGGGTGGGGGCGCTATCGCGCTGTCGGCGCCCAACATCAGGGCGCATCGGGAACCGAAGGCGGATGCCGGTCGCCAAGTCGCCGATGGGCAAGGGACCCTGTTCTTATCGCCATAGCACGCCGTTTTTCGGCCACCACCGCGAGATCCGGCCCGACGCGCTGCGTTTTACCGCCGCAGAGATGGGGCTGGCCGAGGCCGCGGTATTCAGCACCGAGTTTCGCGACGACCGGGCGCCGGACTGAAGGCGTCGCTGGCGGCGCTGGGCGATCTTTGCGGCGACTATGTCGTACCGCCCCAATGTCGTAGCGCCCCAATGTCGTAGCGCCCCAATGTCGTAGCGCCCCAATGTCGTATCGCCCCAATGTCGTAGCGCCCCAGTGTCGTAGCGCCCCAGTGTCGTACCGCCCCAGTGTCGTACCGCCCCAAAGTCGTATCGCACCGGTGGCGCCGGCAGATCGGTTTGACCGCCACCACGCCCGGTGGCGAGAGGGGGCAGCCTGGGCGCGGCGGGCTCAGCCCCCCGTCACCTGGACCAGAAAGTCGCCGAAGTTAGCGAACCGCCAGACCATGAAGGCCAGCAGCGCCAGCGCCAGCAGGATCTGGAACAGGATCGAGAGCACGCGACCCACGACCTTGCCCACGATCCAGCCGGCCAGCGCACCCACGCCCGCCGCCACCAGCGGCTCCAGCGACGGGTCCTCGCTGGCGATCCCGACGCCGACGAACAGGCCGAACATCGCGCCCAGGATCGCGAGGGCGTCGGAAAAACTGGTGCCTGAATTGCCTTTCTGCTGTGCCATCGATCCCATCCTCAACCGCTCTGCGATCCACCGCGGCGGCGCCTGCCGCCTGGGTTGCAGGCTCGCCAGTTACAGCCGGAACGCAACGCAGGGCGCGCGGGATCTGCCGCAGCCTCGGCCGAGGCGCCCGGCCTGCCCCGGAACGACACGGCAGGCCACCGGAATGGGCCGGAATGCCCGCCGGTCGGCGCGTTGCGCCGCAGCCCGTGCCGGCGGTCCGTCTGTGGGGTGAAGCGCCAGCCGCCACCGCTGCGACGGGTGCGCCGAGGGGCCGGCGCCCACGGCTGGGTCCGGGCGCGACGGCTTATCCCGGGGTGCGGGCCGTGCCGGCCGATCCGGGGGGCGCTGCCAGCAGCGAGACAGGACCCGGCACGACCCAGACGTTGCGCACGCCCGCCAATTCGCTGGCGATGAACCACACCAGCGCCGCGTCCTCGGCCCGGTTGGCGACGATGCCGACGGGGGCGGCCTCCCATGCCACCGGCAGCGTCTTGACCCAGGACAGCGCCTCGAGCGCGAAGGCGTCGACCGCGCCCGGGTCGGCCGCCACGCCGATGCCGCGCAGCATCGGCGTGGGCAGGGTCACGGCATAGGCGCGCTGGCCGAGCCGGCCG
>JBCCMW010000544.1:0-1589 GCA_039026175.1 Pseudomonadota bacterium | reverse complement strand
CGCTATCGCCAACAGAGGTAGAGCTCGAACCCCGACGGTTACGAGAAACTCTGACCGATTCACCTCGAGTCCTACGGCGTTGCACGCGGTCACCCCTAATCTCTCGACGTCGAGACCCTTCTCCACGGTGCAGCAGGGCTATCCGATGATCTGGCGGCCCGAGCGTTGGGAGATGGGCGCGCTGAACGACACGCCGGGCGGTCCACGCCAGACGGTGATCTTTACCGACCGCGACGGCGTGGTGTGGGAAGCCGACTATCTGATGCGCGAGGTCGACGGCACCTGGCGCATCGCCGGCGTGTCGCTGCGTCGCCTGCCCGGCGTCAGCAGCTGATCGCAGGGCCGTGCCCCGCGGCGGGGTGGGGATCGGCGATCAAAACGCGCGCCAGATCGCCACGGTGACGCCGAGATCGCCGCTGCCGTCCAGCACGTCGTGGCTTAGACCGATCTGCAGCGTCGTGCGCCGCCGCGCGGGCTTGCCCTCGTCGTCCAGCGGCGCGTCGGCGGGCAGGCTGTAGGCGAACGACGGTGCGATCTTGAGGCTGGTGTCGTCGTCCAGAAGCGGCTGCGCGGCATAGAGCGACAGGATCGCCATACAACAGTCGTGCGGTTTGTAACCGGCCGTCAGCTCGCCCCGGATCTCGTCGGCCGCATTCTCGCTGCGCCAGGCGAAGCCTACGGTGCCGGACACGAAGGCCGAGCCCCAGTCGCCCCACCAGGACACGCCGCCGAGCGCCGAGACCCGCACCTCGGCCACGCTGTCGGGCGTGCTCTCGGCAAAGGGCGCGCCGATCACGCCCTCCAGCGGCAAGGCCCCGCCGATCTGCACCGAGGCGACGTAGCCGCGGTCCGACTGCCACAGCCGATGGCGCAGAAAGGCGGCGGCCAACAGCGTGGCGTCGGCGTCGTCGTCCAGCTCGGTCTCGCTGTAGAGGCTTCCGCCCACGGTGATGGCGTCGGTCAGGCCATACTCGGCATAGATCTGGGCCAGTGTCTTGTCGTCCGACGTTGGGGCCAGCGTGAACATGGTCGTGGGCGAGCCCTGGCGACCGAAGCTGGAGATCACCACGCCGTCGCCGGCCTTCTTGGTCCACGCCCCGCCCGCCGCCGCACCGGGCAGCGCGGCGACCAGCAGGGCCGCGGCCAGCCCCGCCAGGACGGCCAGGCCGCCCGCGCCACGGCCCCGCCGCGACAGCGCACTACGCATCGCACCCTCACACACAGCGGCCGGCCGAACAGCGGCGGCCACGCGCAAGGCTCGTCCATCACGGTAAAGGCAAGGTTTCGCGAGCCGGCCCGTCGAGGCCCCGAGACGCTACCGACAGCCCCCCGCGCGCGCTTTAGGCTGGCGGCGGTGGCAGGCGAGCCGTTTCAGGCCGTGCGTTTCAGGCCGTGCGTTTCAGGCCGTGATCGGCGGCGGCCCGGCGTTGACCGCGGCCACCCTGGCGGCCGAAATGGCGCGCTGCGCATGACGGCGAGGGGAGAGCAGGCATGGCAGACCGGACGGCAGCGCCCATCGGCGGACCCAGCGACGGGCCCAGCGACGGGCCCAGCGACGGGCCCATCGATGGGCCCAGCGACGGGCCCGG
>JBCCMW010000543.1:0-1621 GCA_039026175.1 Pseudomonadota bacterium | reverse complement strand
CGCGAGCGCCGGGTTGTCCAACCGCCCGCCGCCCGCCGCCCGCCATCCGCCATCCGCCATCCGCACCCGCCGTCCGCCCCGCGCCTAGAGCAGGATCAGGCGCGACAGCTCGGCGGCCGCGGCGCGCAGGCGCGGGATGTGCTGGCGCGCCTCGGCCATGCTCAACCGCTGGGTCGGCGCGTGGAACGACACGGTCGAGAGCATGCGCCCCTGGTCGTCCGAGATCGGCACGGCGATGGCGATCATGTTGTCCATGAACTCCTCGTCGTCCTCGGCGTGGCCGCGCGCGCGCGTCGCCTCGATCTCGGCGCGCAGCCGTGCCTCGCCGGTAATGGTCGCCCCGGTCAGTCGCTCCAGGCCGGTGCCGCGCAGGTAGCGCTCGCAATGGGCCGGGTTCAGCGTGGCCAGATACATCTTGCCGCTGGCCGTGCAGTACAGCGGCACGCGCGAGCCGATGGGCAGTTGGATGCGCAGCGGCCACTGCGTCTCGACCCGGTCCAGGTAGATCATCGCGTCGCGGTCGGGCACGGCGATGTTGCAGGTCTCGCCGATCTCGCGCGCAAGCCGGCCCAGCACCGCCAGCCGCCCCGTGCGCACGCGCAGCGAGGACAGCGCGTTGGCGCTCATCCGCCGTAGGCGCCGGCCGGGCGTGTAGGACCGGCCGTCCAGCTCGCGCGTCAGGAACCCCTCGGCCTCGAGCGTGGCGAACAGCCGGTGGATGGTGGGTTTGGGCAAACCGATGGCGTGGTTCACCTCGGTCGGCGTGACGGGCGCGCCGACCCGGGCGATTTCCTCCAGAATGAGTAGCGTGCGGAGGTTGGTGGGGATGTTCCCCCCTTCGCGGCTGTCATCCTGTCCGTCCATGCCAGTCTCTTACCCTCTTTCGGGCAACAGCACCGACGTCAGTTCCGGCGTCAGCGCCACGACGATCCAAACGGTCAACAGCGCGAAGAGATACGCCAGCGTGTAGCGCAGCAGCCGGAAGTACGGAACACCCGTCACCCCGCTCGCGACATAGAGGTTGAGCCCGTAGGGCGGCGTGATGAAGCCGATCGACGCGCCGACCAGAAAGATCACCGCAAAGTGCACCGGATCCACGCCCACGGACGCCGCGATGGGGGCCAGGATGGGCGCCAGAATGATGGTCACCGGCAGGCTCTCCAGGATCATGCCCGAGACGAAGACAATGGCCATCGCCGTGAACAGCACCGCGTGGTAGCCGCCCATGCTGGTGACGAAAGTGCCGATCGTCTCCTGCGCACCCAGCAGCGACAGGATCTGCTGCATGACGACCGATATGGCGATCAGCGGGGCCAGAATGCCGGTAATCTGGGCCGAGCGCATGGTGATCGAGGGCAGGTCGGTGAGACGAAAGCCCTCGACCACCAGCATCTCGCCATAGCCCTTGTCGGCGACCGGCCGGTCGGCCTGGGGCGAGCCCATCAGCCGGAAGATCGGCAGCGAGACCAGGCCCACGATCACGCAGAAGCCCACGGTCACGCCCGCGGCCTCGGTCGGCGAGAACTTGCCGGTGTAGATCCCCCACAGCACCAGCCCGATGGCAAAGAAGCCGAGCCAGGCGCCGAGCGCGGTCTTGCTGATGCGCGAGACATCGAGCCTG
>JBCCMW010000542.1:0-1639 GCA_039026175.1 Pseudomonadota bacterium | reverse complement strand
GTCCGCCGCGCCGTCCGGCGCGCGGTGCGCCGGGCCGAGCGCCGCGCCGGCTGCGCCTCGGCCACGCCCGCCTGCAGCACCGGCACCGCGACCGAGACACCGGCCACCTGCCGCTCGACCACGCCGATCTCGGCAAAGAGGCCAAGCGCGAACGCGGCGCCGAGCGCCGCGACCTTGATCATACACCGTCCCATCCGGGGTCCTCCCCAATCCTCTGTCGCCCTTGTCCCGGGTCCGTCCTCTCTGCGGTCGTGCGGGCCTGCCGCCGCTCTGCCGGCACCGCCGTCCGGTTCCGCCCGCAGCCCGTGGTGCGGCAGCTCCGCAGACCCCAGTCGCAGACCCCAGTCGCAGACCCCAGTCGCCGGCCCCGGTCGCCGGGCCCGGTCGCCGGGCCCGGTCCCATGCGGGGCGCTACCATGGGCCGCCGCTTTGAGACTGTCCACCGCCCTTCGGAAAACGCGGCGCCGATCGCCGCGTCTCGCCGTGGGTGAGGCGCCCCGGTCGGCAGGGGTTGTGTGGGGCCGCCGCGCACGCCGCCGCGCCACACACCGGCCGCGGCGCGGACCCCGCGGCGCTCCAACCCTTGCCCCCGGGCGCGCGCCGGGGCACGTCGGGCAACGCCAGAACGACGAGAGTGCCATGCCCGACAGCGACAGCGTCGTCCCCCTGCGGCCCGCGGCCCGCGCCACCCGCCGGATCGCGCGCGCCAAGGTGAACCTGTTCCTGCACCTGCGCGGCCTGCGCGACGACGGCTACCACCAGCTCGAGAGCCTGGCCGTGTTCCCGGACATCGGCGACGTGGTCGAGCTGGAAGACGGACCCGGCCTCGGCCTCACCCTGGACGGGCCCTTCGCGCTGGATCTGCCCGCGGGCGGCGGCAACCTGGTGCTGGCCGCGGCCGAGCGGCTGGCCGAGGCGGCGGCGCTGGCGCGACCGCGCGCGGCGCTGCGGCTGACCAAGAACCTGCCCGTCGCGGCCGGCATCGGCGGCGGCTCGTCCGATGCGGCCGCCGCGCTGGCGCTGTTGGCCGAGGCCTGGGGCATCGCCGTGCCGCCCACGCTGGCTCTGGCGCTGGGTGCCGACGTGCCGGTCTGCTGTCGCTGCCCCGCGCCCACCTGGATGCGCGGCATCGGCGATCGGCTGGCACCGGGACCGGCGCTGCCCGACGCCTGGATCGTGCTCGCCAATCCGCTCCGCCCGGTCGAGACGCGCGCGGTGTTCCGCGCGACAGTCCAGAAGGAGGGGCCCGCCATGGCGCCTCTCCCCGCGCCTGGGTTGCCGGCGTTCGATGCGCTGGTGGCATGGCTCGCAGAGGGGCGGAACGATCTGCAGCCGGCTGCGGTGACCCTGTGCCCCGCGATCGGCACGGTGCTCGAAGCGCTGTCGGATGCGCCGCTTGCGCGGATGTCCGGCTCGGGCGCCACCTGCTTTGCGCTGCACTGCGGCGAAGCCGCGGCGCTGGCACAGGCCGCGCGCCTGCGCACCGAGCACCCCGAATGGTGGGTCGTCGCCGCCCGCCTGGCCTGAGCGTTAGCGGTTCTCGCCGCCGCGGTCGCAGCCCCTGCTCGCCCACAGCGCGCCGCCGAGCCGGAACACGCGATCCGCGCCGCGCGGCCGGCGCGATGCGGGCGGGCGGGTG
>JBCCMW010000541.1:0-1641 GCA_039026175.1 Pseudomonadota bacterium | reverse complement strand
GTGCGGGGCCAGTGCGGGGCCGGTGACCGGCCGGTGCGGGCCGGTGCGGGCCGGTGCGGGGCCCGTGCGGGGCGGTGTGGCCGGCGTGGGTGGGAAAGCTCTGTCCTCGCGCGCCGGCGTTGCTACACCGGGCGGGTTGGCGTGCTGCGTGAGGCGACGATGACCCAGGTTTACTTCGACACACAGGAAGCGGCGATCGAGCGCAACCGCGCCCGCATCCCCGAGCTTCGACAACGGCTGGAGGCCGCCGGCGTCAAATACATCCTGTCCTGCTGGATCGATCTTTTGGGCCTGCCCAAGACCAAGCCCGTGCCGCTGGCCGAGCTGGAGGCGCTCTGCCTCGGCAAGGGGCCGCAGTTCGCGGTGCACTCGATCTCGTTCGTGCCCGAGCTCGGCCCTGCCAATCCCGACCAGATCATGATCCCCGACCTGGACGCGGTGTACGCCTGTCCCTGGGACAGTCGGCAGGCCTGGATCTTCGCCGATCTCTACTGGGAGGGACGGCCCTACAGCCACTGCCCGCGCCAGGCGCTGAAGCGGCAGGTACAGGCGGCACAGAGCCTCGGCTATCGCCCCATGGCCGGCGTCGAGCCCGAGTTCATCGTGCTGCGCCACGACGAAGCGGGCCGTGCTGTGAAGGCATTCGACAACGACCCGCCGCTGGCCAACGGGCGCCGCCCGCGGCGCCAGGCCTGGGGCTACGACGTCGAGGCCTCGATCGACGCGATGGGGTTCCTGGGCGCCTTGATCGACATTCTCGGCGCGCTGGAGTGGGATTTGCACGACGTGGTCGCCGAGGGCGCCTATTCGCAGTTCGAGCTCGATTTCGGCTACACCGATGCCGTCGGCATGGCCGACCGGCTGACCTTCCTGCGGGTTCTGCTGAAGGAGATCGCCAAGCGTCACGGCCTGTTCGTGACCTTCATGCCGAAGTTCACCATCGGCGACTGGCGATCGGGCGCGCACATCAACTTCTCGATCCAGGACCTAGCGACGGGGAGCAACCTGTTCGGCAGCGGCGACCGCGGCTGGAGCGACCGGGTCCAGCACGCTGTCGGCGGTCTGCTGCGCTACGGCGGCGGGCTGACGGCGATCACCTGCTCGACCGTTAACTCGTACAAGGGCCTGGTCGCGCGGGTCCCGGGCTTCGAGGGCGGCGTCTTCACCTGGGCGCCGACGCACATGACCTATGGGCCCAACAACCGCTCGGCCATGCTGCGCCTGCCGCAGAACCGCTACTGCATCGAGAACCGCGCCGCCGACATGTGCATGAACGCCTATCTGGCGCTGGCGGGCACGACGGCGGCGACGGTGCAGGGGCTGGAGGGCAGGCTCGATCCCGGCCCGCCGCTGGGAGAGGATCTCTACAAGATGTCCGCGGAGGCGCTCTCGGCGCTCGGCATCCAGCGCCTGCCGCGGTCGCTAGGCGAGGCGATTGCGCTCTTGCGCGGCGACGCGTTCATGCAGTCGGTGATGGGCGACGGGATGCACGCGTCCTATTGCGACTACAAGCAGGACGAGTGGGACCGGTTCAGCGTGGCGATCACCGACTGGGAGGTTGAGGAGTACATGCGGCTCTACTGATCCCGCCCGCAGGATGGCAGGCGCGGGAAGGTGCGCGTGCGGGCGGCTGCCCGCGCG
>JBCCMW010000540.1:0-1648 GCA_039026175.1 Pseudomonadota bacterium | reverse complement strand
GGCCGGGCGACGCGGGCCGGTCGACGCGGGTCCGGCGACGCGGGCCGGGCGTCTGGGCGGCCGGCGGATCAGACGGCGATCAGACGGGGATCAGCAGCGCTGCGACGCGCCGTTCTTCGCCCAGCAGCACGTTATAGGTGCGGCAGGCGGCGGGGGTGGCCATGTGCTCGAGGCCGATGCCCGCACTCTCGAGCGGGCCGCGGATGGCCGCGGGCGCGGGCGCGATCTCGACGCCCTGGCCCAGCACCAAGAGATCCAGGTCGGGGTCCGAGGCGAGCAGCGCGGCGACGGCGGCTGCCGGATCGCCGGCCACGGGGTAGATGCCGCTGGGCGCGATGACCAGCCCGCCGGTGCGCCAGGTGCCGCTGACGCGAAAGCCGCCCGGGCCGTAGCCGTCGACCGGGGGCTGGGCGCCAAAAGTCTGCTCGCGCATCAGCATGGGCGCCCCCGTCCCGGCCGGGCGTGCCGCACCATCGGGCCCGCCGGGATCACACCTGGGCGCCGTCGGCGCGCATCCCGGCCTTGAGCTGCGTCGGGTCCGACCACTCGCGCTTGACGTTCATCGTCAGCAGCATCGCCGCGGCGATGAAGATCGAGCTGTAGGTACCGATCACCACGCCCCAGATCATCGCAAAGGTGAAGCCCGAGATCACCTCGGGCCCCAGCACGAACAGCGCGATCAGCGCCACGAGGGTGGTGACCGAGGTCATCAAGGTCCGGCTCAGCGTCTCGCTGACCGAGATGTCGAGCACCTCGGCAAGTTCGGTCTTTTTGTACTTGCGCAGGTTCTCGCGCACGCGGTCATAGACGACGACGGTGTCGTTCAGCGAATAGCCGACGATGGTCAGCAGTGCCGCGATGATGGCCAGATTGAACTCGATACCGAGCAGCGAGAACACGCCGACGGTCAGCACGACGTCGTGCACCAGGGCGACGACGGCGCCCACGCCGAACTGCCACTCGAACCGGATCCAGATGTAGAACAGCACCGCGGCCACCGCGAGCGTGACGGCCAGAATGCCGGCCTGCAACAGCTCGCCCGAAACCTTGGGGCCCACCACTTCGACGCGCCTGATATCGGTGCCGGGGAAGGCTTCGACCAGGGCGGAACCCACCGTCTCGGCCACGTCCATGCGTTCGCCGCCCGTCAACTCCTGCTCCTCGACCCGGACCAGCACGTCGCGGTCGGACCCGAAGCTCTGCACCGCCACGTCGCCGAGGTCGAGCTCGGTCACCGTCTCGCGGATCGCGCTCAGGTCCGCGACCTGGGCCGTGCGCGCTTCGATCAGCGTGCCGCCCCGGAAATCGATGCCGAAGTTCAGCCCCAGCGCCATGACCAGCACGATCGACAGCACGCCGAAGCCGGCCGAGACCGAGGCGCACATCTTGCGAAACCGCATGGCGGCGACGCGCAGCCCGTCGGGCAACAGCTTGATACGCTCGACGCGCAGCTCCTTGGGCCGCGTCCGCTCGAGCCAGACCACCACCATCAGGCGCGTCACGAACACCGCCGTGAACACCGAGGTGAAGATGCCGAGACCGAGCGTGACCGCAAAGCCCTTGACCGGCCCCGAGCCCAGCACGAACAGGATGACCGCCGCGATCAACGTGGTAATGTTGGCGTCGATGATCGCCGACAGCGCCTCGC
>JBCCMW010000539.1:0-1670 GCA_039026175.1 Pseudomonadota bacterium | reverse complement strand
GGCGGCCCGGCGATGCGCGGCGGCCCCCGAGGCCCGGCGATAGGGGGACGCTGGCGCTGTGCCCACAGCTCAGGCGGGGCGGCCCTATAAAGCGCCCAGCCGAACCGTTGGATCGCCGCACCGCGGCCCGGCGATGCGCGGCTTAACGTGGGAGCGGCAGGCGCCCCGGATGTTTTGCGCGCGAAACATCTGCCCGGTTACGGCGCCGCCATCTCCAACAGATCGTCGAGGTCGCGCAGGCTGTCGAGGCTGGGGCGGTTGGCCGTGACCTGGGCCAGGGCGCGGCCGATGGGGGCGCCGGCGTCGAGATCGGGGCGCACCGCGTCGGGGTCGAGCAGCAGCAGGCTCGACAGCCGGTCGACGAACAGCGCCGCAGTGTCCGGCGCCACCGTGGCCGGGGCCGAGAGGATGCCATCGGCCAGCGCGCGCACGGCCTCGAGGGGCGCGAGATCGGCGGGCAGCTCGCCCCCCTCGCCCGCGATGGGCGCCGCGGGCGCGTCTACCGCCTGGGCCGTCCCCCGCGCCGCCGCGCTCAGCACTTCGTTCAGGCGCTGCCGCCCCTGCGCCAGGGCGTGGCGCGCCAGGGCATGGCTGCGGGCGGCCGCGGCCGTGGCCTGGCGCGCGCCTGCATCGGTGGCGAGCCGGCGCAGGGCCGCGGCCAGGGTGTCCTCATCGGCCTCGGTGACGGTCTCGGCCACCCCGGTCTCGGCGAGATAGCGGATCGTGGCGATCTCCCGCGGCCCATGGGCCAAGAGCACGGCGCCGGAGACCAGACATTCGGGCATCTTGTTGGCCATGCTGTAGCGGACATAGCGCAGGGTCTCGGCGTCGAAGTTATAGGCGATGACCAGAACGTCGGCCTCCTGCAGCCAGCGGCGATAGGCGGCCTGGGAGCGCTCCACCGCCTCCACCGTGGTCTGGGCGAAATCGGCAAAGACCGGGGCATGGCGGTCGTGCCACCAGCTTTGGGTGTTGATCTCAAAACGGATGGGGATGCCCTCCCCCGCCAGCCGGTCGACCACCCGCGCCAGCCGCAGGACGCTCTTCAGCGACATGTTCTCGGCCAGCCCGCCGCCATAGCGCAGCAGCAGGTCGGGGCGATCGGGGCGCGCGCGCGCAGGCCAGTCGGCGGGGTCGACGCCGTTGGCCACCGCCGTGAAGCCATGGCCGTAGCGGCGGAAGAACGCCTCCGACATGGCCTGGCAAATCGACAGTCGCGCCGTGGAGCGGCCCAGGAGCCAGAGCAGATCCGGCCCCAGCCGCGCCCATTGCGCGGGATCCTCGACCGAGAGCAGGTCGGGCCAATCGTCCATCAGCCAGGTGACCAGCGGCACATCGGCCGCGCGCAGGTGGCGCATGGCCAGACCGTGGAGCACCGGCGTGTCCGGCACGGGCCGGTAGAGCACCACATCGGGGCGAAACCGCTGGGTGGCGGCGGCAATCTCGTCGGCGCTGGCCTCGCGGGTGGCAAAGCCGCCCGAGGCGCGGCGCTCGGTCAGGGTCTGCCGGGCGGGCGCGATATCGCCCACTTGCAGGAACCGCTCGGCGGGCCAGTCGGCAAAGAGCGAGGCCTTGAGCTCGCCCGTCGCGCTGCCGCTGGCGGTTTGCGATTTGTCGAAGACCAAGAGCCGCGGCGCATCCGTGCGCAGGGGCTGGGCCGCCACCGGCGC
>JBCCMW010000538.1:0-1671 GCA_039026175.1 Pseudomonadota bacterium | reverse complement strand
GTTCCGCTACGTGCCCGCCTCCTATCAGCTCAACCTCTGAGCCCCTGATCCTGGGATCCCGATCCTGGGACCCCGATCCTGGGACCCCGACCCTGGAGGCCGACCCGGGGCAACACGCCGCTGCACGGCCGCGCGGGGTGGGCCGCGCCGTCGCGTGCGTGGCGGGCTTGTCGCGCGGCGAGGGGCGCGACTATGGTGCGCCGCGGCGCAGGGCGGCAGCACGGGAGAGGGGCGTTGGCGAGCAAGGTGTATCCGACGGCGGCGGCGGCGCTGGAGGGCGTGCTGTTCGATGGCATGACCATCGCGGCCGGCGGTTTCGGACTGTGCGGAATCCCCGAACTTAGCATCGCTGCGATCAAGGAGGCCGGCACACGCGGGCTGATCATCGCGTCGAACAACTGCGGGGTCGACGGCTTCGGCCTCGGCGTCCTGCTCGAGGACCGGCAGATCGCCAAGATGATCTCGTCCTACGTCGGCGAGAACGATCTCTTTATGCAGCGGTACCTGGCCGGCGATCTGGAGATCGAGTTCAACCCTCAGGGCACGCTGGCCGAACGGCTGCGCGCCGGCGGCTCGGGCATCCCGGGTTTCTACACCAAGACCGGTGTGGGCACCCAGGTGGCCGAGGGTAAGGAGCACAAGGACTTCGACGGCCAGACCTATATTCTGGAGCGCGGGATCGTCGCCGATCTGTCCATCGTCAAGGCCTGGAAGGGCGACACCGCCGGCAACCTGGTGTTCCGCAAGACGGCGCGCAACTTCAATCCCGATTGCGCAATGGCCGGCAAGGTCTGCGTGGCCGAGGTCGAGGAGCTGGTCGAGCCCGGGGTACTGGACCCCGACCACATCCACCTGCCCGGCATCTTCGTCGACCGCATGCTGCAGGGCCAGCACGAGAAGCGCATCGAAAAGCGCACCCTGCGCGCCGCCTGACCCTGCGGCTGCGCCCCCGGGCGAGGGACAGCGCGGCCTCACCCGCCAGACCGACCCCGCTGCCCGGCAGCGCGACAGACCGTCCCGCCGCGCGGGCGATACGCAAAAGGAGAGCGCCATGCCCTGGGATCGCGATCAGATGGCCGCGCGCGCGGCGTTGGAGATCGAGGACGGCTTTTACTGCAACCTCGGCATCGGCATCCCCACGCTGGTGGCCAACCACATCCCCGAGGGCGTGGACGTCACCCTGCAGTCCGAGAACGGGATGCTGGGCATGGGCCCGTTCCCGACCGAGAACGAGATCGACGCCGACCTGATCAACGCCGGCAAGCAGACGATCACCGAGCTGCCGGACACCAGCTACTTCCCCAGCTCGACCAGCTTTGCGATGATCCGCGGCGGGCACATCGACATCGCCATCCTGGGCGCGATGGAGGTGGCCGAGAACGGCGATTTGGCCAACTGGATGATCCCCGGCAAGCTGATCAAGGGCATGGGCGGCGCCATGGACCTGGTCGCGGGCGTCAAGCGCGTGGTGGTGATCATGGACCACACCAACAAGGCCGGCGAGAGCAAGCTCTTGAAAGCCTGCACCCTGCCGCTGACGGGCAAGGGCGTCGTGAACCGCATCATCACAAACCTGGGCGTGTTCGACGTCGTCGAGGGCGGGCTCAAGCTGGTCGAGGCCGCCCCCCAGGTGAGCCCCGACGAGATCGCCGCCAAGACCGAGGCGACGCT
>JBCCMW010000537.1:0-1678 GCA_039026175.1 Pseudomonadota bacterium | reverse complement strand
GCGCGAACTGCACCAGCGCCGCGGGTGCCGCGCTGCGCATCCAGTCCGCCCAGCCCCGCTCGGCGCCATAGAGCGGCACGCTCATCTGGAACAGCGACACCGCCAGCGCGAGGGTGAGCGCAAAGTGACCGATCTCGACCGACACGCCGTCCTCCCCAGTTTGATCTGAAGTGTAAGCGCTGCCGCCCGGCTGCGACAGACCCCGCGACGCTCTGCCCGCACAGTGCAAACCGCCGCGCTGGCGCAGACAGGCGACCGGCCGCATCGGGCGGGCCGGGCCGGCGCCGCGGAGACGCCCGTGCGGCAAGCATCCCAGAGCCGCTTTGTCCGTCGCCGGGACCTCGCACCCGTCGCGGCCGTCGTCGACCTGCCGGAGGCACAGCGGTGGGAGAGCGTCCGCGACGGCCCTAGCGCCCGGCCCCATCGAGCGTGCCCGCGGGCGGCGCCGGTGGCGGGCTCTCGACGGTCTGGATGTGCAGCGAGAAGCGGCGCCCGTCGGCCGGATCGCGACGGTCGATCCGGCGCGCGGCGGGATCAGCCAGGTCCGCAGCCCGTCGATCCGCGCTGAAGATCCGGTCGTGCTCGGCGATATCGGCGTCCATGACCCGAAAGCGGACCGTCCCCTCGGCCGGCAGCACCATCGAGGTCGGCAGCTCCAGCACGCAGGCATAGCTGTCGGGGCACGGGCCGAAACAGGCCGGCGCCTGCCCCTCGGGCTCGATACACGCATAGATGTCGGGGGCGGCGGCCGTGCCGTGGCCCAGGTCCCAGGGCACGCCCCCGCCTTTGTGGGCCGGCACCCGGATGTGCAGACCGGTCACGGTAATTTGCGCCGGGGCCGCTTGGGCCCCGAGCGCAACCAGGACAGACGCCCCGGCAACCAGCATGCATACACGCATCACGCACTCTTCACTCTACGCAACACGCCGGGATAAACGCGGCGGTGCGCGGTTTCCGTCGGCCCGGCAGGCGCGGGGCGCGGCGATGTCAGAGAATGGTGCCGAGCACGATGATCAGCACGATCGAATAGAGCGCCAGCGCCCCCAGCACCAGCGCCATAGGGTAGTTCTTGCCCATCGCCGCCTTGGCCGACAGCGAGAGCTGGCCCAGCAGCTCGGGCCATGTGTACGAGACGAAATCGCCCTGGGTCATCATCGAGATGACACGCCCGTCGGCGTCGACGATCGGCAGACGGCGAAAGCGCTCGTTCGACATGATGCGCAGCCAGTCGATCAGGTTGTCTTCGGCGCTGGCGACACGGACATCCGTGGTCATCACCTCGCCCAGTACGGTCACCTCGGGATCGCGCCCTTCGTTGATCACGCGGGTCAGCGCGTCGCGTTCGGTAAAGATGCCCAGCAGGCGGCTCTCGGGGTCGGTGACGACAACCGAGCCGTAACGCCGCCTGCACATCTCGGCCACGGCCGCGCGCAGCGGCGTGTCCGGCGGCATGGTCAGGACCCGGGGCTTGGTCGTGAACTCAGGCCGGTCCTTGATCTTCATCCCTACCTCTCTGCGCGGGGGCTCGCCGTGTGGGCTGGCGCGGCGAATGGTAGGGCCAAGGCGCCGCGGTCAACGGTGCAGCCATCGGCGCGCCGGGGGGGCGCGCCTGGGGGACGCGCCAGGGGGACGCGCCTGGGGGACGCGCCTGGGGGACGCGCCTGGGGGACGCGCCTGG
>JBCCMW010000536.1:0-1690 GCA_039026175.1 Pseudomonadota bacterium | reverse complement strand
TGCTGCTGGTGCGCGCGCCCCACGCGCCATCCGCCGATGCGGGCGCACGCGTCGAGGTCGTCGATCTGCCCTGACTGCGCCGATGTGGGCCGCTGCCCCGCTCTGGCAGAGGCGCGGCATTCGGCGCCGGCGATTGATCCATGTCGCGGCGGGACTGGGCGACACCTGCTATGGCGATCATGCCAACCGGATGCCGGGCGCGGGCGCGCACGACGCCGGGCGGGTCGAAACGCGACTGCCTGCCGCGGCCACGGGCCCGAAGACATGAGAACGCGTGGCGCATAGCGGAAATCGTTGACACAAAAGCAGAACAATTTTAGAACGAATTCAAGAAGGGTAAACGAGGTGCCGAGAACGGAAAGAGGCACCCGGCCGACGACAAGGCGTCTCGGCGCTGCGGGGCATCGGCCTCGGCGGCGTCGGACAGCGGGGTGAGACGATGCTGACGCGCAAGCAGTACGACCTTCTGATGTTCATCCACCGGCGGGTACAGCGCGACGGGGTCTCGCCCTCGTTCGACGAGATGAAGGAGGCGCTGGATCTGCGCTCCAAGTCCGGCATCCACCGGCTGATCACAGCGCTGGAGGAGCGGGGCTTCATCCGCCGGCTGGCGCATCGGGCGCGGGCGATCGAGATCCTGCGCCTGCCGGACAATGTCGAAGACGCGCGACCGCTGCGCCAGACCGGCTTCCGCCCCTCGGTGATCGACGGCGATCTGGCCGAGACGCCGACGCGGCGCGGCGCCGGCGCGGCGGGCAAGGGCCGGCATCTGAGCGGTCACCCCGGCGGGGCGTCGGCTGGTGCAGGGGACGGGGCGTCGGGCCAACATGCGGGCCAAAACGCGGGCCAAAACGCGGGCCCAGACGCGGGCCGAGACGCGGGCCGAGACGCGGGCGATGGTGCGCTGGATGCGCTGCTGCGCCTCGGCGCGCGGCCTGCCCAGGCACAGGGCGGCGTATTGGAGCAGGCGCGCGAGGTGCCGCTGGTCGGCCGCATCGCCGCCGGCGTGCCGATCGAGGCGATCGAGGACGGGGCGCGCCGGCTGGGTGTGCCGGCGTCGATGGTCGACGGCGGGGGCGAGCACTATGCGCTGGAGGTCCGCGGCGACTCGATGATCGAGGCTGGCATCCACGACGGCGATCTGGTGGTCATCCGGCGCCAGGCGACGGCGGAGAACGGCGATATCATCGTCGCCCTGATCGAGGAGCAGGAAGCCACGCTGAAGCGCCTGCGCCGCAAGGGCGGCATGATCGCGCTGGAGGCCGCCAATCCGGCCTACGAGCCGCGCGTGCTGCGCGCCGACAAGGTGCGCATCCAGGGCCGGATGGTCGGCCTGATCCGCAACTACCGCTGACACCTCTGTCGCAACCGGGTCGCGGCGCCGGCAGCGCGCCGGCTCAGCGATAGGACCAGCCGTCGCGGTGCCAGGGCCGTGCTGTCGGTCGCGCGACGGTGATGCGGGCAGCGCCTGGGCCGAGCCGCACGGCGACCGGCCCGCCGATGGCCAGCCGGTCCTTGCCGATCAGCACGCATCCACCGGCCAGCGGCCGGGTCAGCGCCGGGGCGACCAGCAGCACGGCGGGGCGGCAGGCGCGCCGGGCGGCGGCCTCGGCCGCCCGGCCGCGGCCGGCGGCGCGTACCACCCGCCAGCCGCCCGGCGCCTCGGCCTGCCACAGATAACGGCCGGGCC
>JBCCMW010000535.1:0-1696 GCA_039026175.1 Pseudomonadota bacterium | reverse complement strand
GGATACGCCTTCCCATACGGCATCTTCAGCCACCTCGATTGGGTGTCGAACGTCGGCTACACCTACGGCAACTTCCTCTACAACCCGGCTCACATGATCGCGGTCACGTTCTTCTTTACGACGTGTCTCGCGCTCGCCCTGCACGGCTCGCTGATCCTCTCGGCGGTCAACCCCGAGAAGGGCGAGACGGTGCGCACGCCGGAGCACGAGGACACCTACTTCCGCGACCTCATCGGCTACTCGATCGGCACCCTGGGTATCCACCGGCTGGGCCTGTTCCTGGCGCTGAATGCCGGGTTCTGGTCGGCGATCTGCATCGTGATCTCCGGTCCGCTCTGGGACGGCGCCTGGAGCGAATGGTGGCTGTGGTGGCCCGCACTGCCGATCTGGGGCTAAGCACGAGGAGACGCGACAATGGCGTTCATAGAATACCAAAACATCTTTACCCAGACCCAGGTGCGGGGCGAGCCGGAGGCCGGCGTCCCCTCGGATCGCAACACCTGGTCCCGCGCGGGCGAGGGCGGCTACAACTGGCTGGTCGGCACGATCGGTAACGCGCAGATCGGTCCCATCTACATCGGCGGCCTGGGCTTCGCGTCGATCTTTTGCGGCGTGCTCTGGTTCGTGATCGTCGGGCTCAACATGCTCGCCTCGGTGAACTGGGACCCGCTGCAGTTTGTCGGCAACCTGTTCTACCTGTCGTTGGATCCCCCGCCGCCGGAGTACGGGCTGTCGTTCCCGCCGCTGAACGAGGGCGGCTGGTTCCTGATCGCCTCGCTGTTCCTGCTGATCTCGGTGCTGCTCTGGTGGGTGCGCACCTGGGAGCGGGCGCAGTCGCTGGGCATGGGCAAGCACGTGGCCTACGCCTTCGGGTCGGCGATCTGGTTGTTCCTGGTGCTGGGCCTGTTCCGGCCCATCCTGGTCGGCTCCTGGTCCGAGGCGGTGCCCTATGGGATCTTCACCCACCTCGACTGGACGCTGAACTTCTCGGTGATCCACGGGAACCTGTTCTACAACCCGTTCCACGCGCTCTCGATCGTCTTCCTGTTCGGCTCGGCGCTGCTGTTCGCCATGCACGGCGCCACGATCCTGGCCTGTTCGCGGCTGGGTGCGGACCGCGAGATCGAGCAGATTGTCGACCGGGGCACGGCGTCCGAGCGGGCGGCGCTGTTCTGGCGCTGGACGATGGGCTTCAACGCCACGATGGAGTCGATCCACCGCTGGGCCTGGTGGTTTGCGGTGCTGACCACGCTGACCGGCGGTATCGGCATCATCCTCAGCGGCACGGTCGTGAACGACTGGTACGGCTGGGCGATCGACCACCACTACGCGCCCGAGTATCCGGACGGCAACGTCCCGGGCCTCTACTGATGATCGGATGAGATCCTGGCCCCGCCCGCTGCGATGCGGGCGGGGCCCTGCGTTCAAGCCAAGGGAAGGAAATGCGATGCGCAGCGGTTTCGCGTGTCTGACGCTGGCGGTGCTGGCCGGCGGGATGCTCTCGATGGCCGACGCCACCTACGCCGCACCCCACGGTCTTGCCGTCGGTGCGGGCGCCGGAAGCAGCCCGTCCACCCCGGCGTGGCAAGACCACCACGCCGCCACCGCCGGCGCAGGTTGCGCCGCCACCGCCGGCGCAGGTTGCGCCGGCTGCCACGCGGTCGAGACCGGCCGCGCCCCCGACCCCGCACCGGTG
>JBCCMW010000534.1:0-1708 GCA_039026175.1 Pseudomonadota bacterium | reverse complement strand
TCCCGGCCCGTCCCAGGGCATCGCTGCCACCGGGCGATCGACCCAGGGCCGGGAGCGGGGCGCGGGGTGGCGCCGGTCAGCCGCCTCGGCGCAGGGTGTGGCTGGCGCCATGCTCGGTCTTGTCCCACCAGGTCGGGGGCGCGGCGCGGGGTGGCGCCAGTCAGCCGCCTCGGCGCAGGGTGGGGCTGGCGCCGTGCTCGGTCTTGTCCCACCAGGTCGGGGCCACGACCAGCTCGACCAGCGCTTTCCAGGCCGCAAGAGCGCCCAGCGTCCAATAGACCGGCAGCAGCGGCAGCCACGCGATCAGGCCCAGCGCCCGGCGCCGGGCCAGCGCGAGCGCGGCGCAGGCCAGCATCACGCCCTGCCCCACGGCCAGCGCCACGCCCAGCACCCGCGCGAGCCACCCAACCGCCGTCGCCGGCCACGCGCCCAACGCGGCCAAACCCGAAACATCGCCTGCGACCTGTCCGGTCGCCTCGGCCGGCGCCGCGGCCGTCAGCGCCGTGACCGCCGCCCACAGGCCGAACCCACCGCCGAGACCCAGCGTTACCAGCGCCCCGTCCAGCAGCGTCAGCCAGAACAGCGGCAGCGCGAGATAGCTGGCGATCCCGCCCAGGAACAGCACGTGAAACCCGAGCCAGCCGACCGGCCCCATCTGCTGCCACAGCCGCCGCGGCGCCCGCGCATGGCTGAGCCAGGTAAGCACATAGCCCTTCAGCCAGCGCGAGCGCTGGCGCACCCAGGGGAGCGCGGCACAGTTGGCCTCCTCCTCGGTCGCGCTGTCGATCAGGCGCGTGCGCCAGCCGCGCTTGTGCAGCCGCATGCCGAGATCGGCGTCCTCGGTCACGTTGTGCGCATCCCAGCCGCCCACCGCCGCCAGCGCCGTGCGGCGGAAGTAAACCGACGTGCCCCCCAGCGGGACCGGCAGGCCCAGCCGCGCCCAGCCGCGCAGCAGCACCGAAAACCAGATCGCATACTCCATGTGAAAGCAGCGGCTGATCCAGGTGTCCTTGGGATTGTGAAAGGTGAGCTGGCACTGAACGGCGGCCACGCGCGCGCCCGGCACACCGCCCTGGGCCGCACCGTCGGCAAAGCTCGCGGCGACGCGGCGGAACTGGTCGCGCGCTGGCCGGTCTTCGGCGTCCAGCACGCCGACGATCTCGCCGCGACAGAAGCCGAGCGCATAGTTAAGCGCGCGCGGCTTGGTCCGCGGCCGGCCTGGTGGGACCACGACGGTCGATACCCACGGCGGCAGGTCGATGGCAGCCAGTGCCTGGCGCGTGGCCCTGTCGTCCGCCTCGACCACCAGCTTCACGTCCAACAGGGCGCGCGGATAGTCGGTCGTCTCGAGCGCGGCGAGCAGGCGGCGCAGCATCCCGGCCTCGCGAAACAGCGGGATCAGCATGCTGATGGGCGGCAGGCGGTCGGTCTCGGGCAGCGGCGGCAGGCGACGCGCGGGCCAGATGCTGGCCAGCGCCGCGGCGAGCCGCGTGACGGTGGTCGCGACGCCGAGCAGGACCAGAAGCGCCAGCACGGCCGCGAGTGCCGCGGCCGGCAGGGCGGCGGCAACCAGTGCCGCGGCGCCGACGGCCGCGCAGGCCAGGGCGCCCACACCGGCGAGACCGCGCACGCTTTCCTCGGCCGCCAGCCCGTCGGCCGCGGCGGCGGCGAGTGCCGGACCGAAATGCCGGGCATAGGCGTCGTCGAG
>JBCCMW010000533.1:0-1708 GCA_039026175.1 Pseudomonadota bacterium | reverse complement strand
GCCGGGCCGGGCGATCCCGACATGCTGACATTGGGTGCCGTGCGCGCGCTCGGCCAGGCCGACGTCGTGGTCTACGACGCGCTGGTCGACGAACGGGTGCTGGGGCTGATCCGGCGCGAGGCGCGGCGCGTCTATGCCGGCAAGCGCGGCGGCAAGCCCTCGGTCGCCCAGACCGCCATCACCGAGACGCTGGTGCGCGAGGCGGCGGCCGGGCGGCGGGTTGTGCGGCTGAAGGGCGGCGATCCCTTTATCTTTGGCCGCGGCGGCGAGGAGGCCGAGGCGCTGGCCGCCGCGGGCGTGCCCTTCCGCGTGGTGCCGGGCGTGACCTCGGCGCTGGCGGGGCTGGCCGAGGCCGCGATCCCGGCCACCATGCGCGGCGCCAACCGGGCGCTGGTGCTGGCCACGGGGCACAGCCTGCAGCCGGGTCACAGCGCCATCGACTGGGAGGCGCTGGCACAGCTTAACCAGCCCGTGCTGCTGTACATGGCGATGCGGTATCTGCCCGAGATCTGTGCGCGGCTGATCGCGGGCGGCATGGCGCCCGAGACGCCGGCGGCGCTGATCGCCTCGGTCTCGCTACCCGACGCGCGGATGCTGATCACCCGGCTCGACCGGCTGGGCGAGGAGAGCCGGGCTTTCGAAGCGCCCGCCATCGCGGTGATCGGCTGGATCGTCGAGGAGCGCAAACGCCTGCTGCCGGGCGCGCACGCGGACGCAGGCGTCGCCGCTGAAGCCCAAGCCCGAGACGCCGGATAACAGCCTGCCCGGTCGGGCAGTGCGGCCACCCGGTGCTTGGCGGCGCGGCGGGTGCAGCGTCCAGCGGTGGCGCGGCACCAGTGCTGCGGGATGGATCGTTGCGCGGCACGACCATGGCGCGAAACCTATGGTAAAGCGGCGAAAACCGAGGGCACACCCGGTCGCAGATCCCGTTTTCCGGACGATTTCCGCTTGCGGCGCCGGCGAGGCAACCGTATGTCACGGCGCACAGGGTCACCGGTCCTAACCCCGTCCGCGGGGGGCTGCTAAGGGGCGCTGGGTTAGCCACTGGTAGGGAGGGATCGCCATGCACTCGGCGAACCGCTTCCAACTGGGGACGGACCTGGATGCAGGCACCACCCATGCGGAAGAAACGGGGGTTCCCCGTCTGACTGTCGTTGCCGGCGCGTGCGCCGGTGCCACCGAGGCCGTGCTGGACGAGGCGCGCGCCGATCACTTCATCCGCCGCGACGGCCGCGTCTTTGCCGGCACGCACCTGATCATCGAGGTGGTGGACGGCAGCGGGCTGGACGACGAGGCCCGGATCCAGCGCGCTCTGGCCGACTGTGTCGAGGCGTGCGGCGCGACGCTGCTGCACATCCACACCCACAAATTCTCGCCCCAGGGCGTGTCGGGCGTGGCGGTGCTGGCCGAGAGCCATATCAGCGTCCACACTTGGCCCGAGATCGGCTACGGCGCGTTCGACGTCTTTATGTGCGGCGATGCCGAGCCCTGGCAGGCCGTGGACGTGCTGCGCGCGGCGTTCGGGGCGGGCGACGTGTTGGTTAAGGAGCTGCGGCGCGGCGAAGACGTGGTCGCCGCGCGTCTCTGACCCGTAGTGCGGCGCGCGGGGCCGGTGCCGGCCGCCCCGCGCGCGCCCCCCCCCCCCCCCCACGCCGGGCGGCCGGGGGGGCGGCCGGGGGGCGGCGCGTCCGGGTGCGGTGCAAGAAGG
>JBCCMW010000532.1:0-1718 GCA_039026175.1 Pseudomonadota bacterium | reverse complement strand
CCGGTGCCCGCGTACCTGGAGGTCATCGCCATCGACCCCGCCGCCCCCGCGCCCGGGCGGCCGCGCTGGTTCGGGTTGGACGACCCGGCCGTGGCCGCGTCGCTGGCCGGGGGGCCCAGACCCCTGACCTGGCAGGTGCGCCCCGCGGCGGGCGTCGATGCGGCGCTCGCGGCCCTGGCCGCCGCCGGGGTGGACGCGGGGGCTGCGATGGCGCTGGCGCGCGACGACCTTCGCTGGCGGCTCAGCGTCCGGGACGATGGCGCGGCCACCCTGGGTGGCGCCTGCCCAGTGGTGATCGAATGGGCGCCGGGCCTGATCCTGCCGCCCGAGCGGCTGCCCCCCTCGGGCCTGACGCTGCAGCACATCGCCCTGTCGCCCCCGCCCGGGGACGAAGCAGCGCTGGCCGCAGCGCTCGCGGCCCTGGGCGCGGACGGGCTGGCCGAGGTTGCGCCGCCCGGCCGCCCCGCCGTGACGGCGACGCTGGCCACCCCCGCGGGCGCGGTCACCCTGGCCTAGAGCAGGCCCAGCGCGCCGGCCGCCACGCCCGCCGCGGCGCCCAGCCCGACCAGCGCCAGCACACCCATGCCCCGGCCGAACACCAAGTACAGCGCGGCGGCGAACAGCGCGATCTTGGCCCAGGCAGGCTCGGCCAGGCCCTGGGGCAGGAACGACGCCTCGGCCAGGTAGACCGCCAGGTTGGCGATCACGCCCACCACCGCGGCCGACACCCCGGCCAGCGCGCGGCGCGCCCACGGCACGTTCTGCACCCGCTCGACCACCGGGGCGAAGGCCAGGATCAGCATGAAGCTGGGCGCGAAGGTGTAGAAGGTCGCCAGGCTGCCCGTCGCAAACCCGCCCCAGGGCGTGCCGAACGCCGACCAGCCGGCGAAGAACCCGGCGTAGGTGGTGACCAGGATCAGCGGGCCCGGCGTCGCCTCGGCGATGGCCAGGCCGTTCAGCATCTCGGCAGGGGCCAGCCAGCCATAGGCCTCGACCGCCCGGTCGGCGACGTAGGGCAACAGCGCATAGGCGCCGCCGAAGCTGACATACGCCGCCGTGGTGAACAGGATCGCGATATCGTCGAACGGCGCTGCGCCGCCCAGCGCGCGCGTCGCGCCATAGACCGCGGCGACCAGCGCCAGCGTGACGCCGACCACCCGGCCGGCGTGGGCGGCCAGTCCGGGGGCGGCAAGGCCCGGCGCGGGTGCGGCCTCGGCGCCCGAGGTGTCGGCGCCGAGGTCCAACAGCAGACCCGCCACGGCTGCGGCCGCGACGATCAGCGGGAAGGGCAGGCCCACCAGCGCGAGCGCCACAAAGGCCGCGGCGGCCAGCGCATAGGCGGCCGTCGCCTTCAGCGCGCGGCCTGCCAGCTTGCGCATCGCCTGCAGCACGATGGCGATCACGACCGGCTGCACGCCGGCGAAGATCCAGGCGACCAGCGCCGTGTCGCCGCCGGCCGCGGCCAGCCAGCTCAGCAGCAGCATCAACAGCGCGCCGGGCAGCACGAACAGCCCGCCGGCCGCCAGCCCGCCCCACATCCCGTGCAGCCGCCATCCCAGCCAGGTGGCAAGCTGCTGCGCCTCTGGCCCCGGCAGCATCATCGCGAACGAAAGCCCGCGGTCGAAGCTGCCGCCTGGCACCCAGCCGCGCTTGTCGACGATCTCGGCCTGCATCAGCGCGATCTGCCCGGCTGGGCCGCCGAACGACATGAGCCCGAT
>JBCCMW010000531.1:0-1729 GCA_039026175.1 Pseudomonadota bacterium | reverse complement strand
GGCCTGAGCGGCGGCGATCGCAGCCTCCGTGGCCGGCGCGACCAGCACCGCATACCCTTGACGACGCGCCACCAGAGCCGCCGTCCGCAACCGCTGCAGGATCTGATCCTCGCCCGCATTGGCCGCCACGGTCCGATCGGGCGCGATGGCCGGCACCCCCGCCTCCTCGGCCCGACGCAGCGTGGCACCGCCGAGACTGCGGGTCTCAAGCAGCGCAAAGCCATGGCGCGCGAGGACGCCCAGGAAGGCCTCGCTCGGCTGCGTCCGCACACCGCCATCGAGCGCCATGGTCGCCGCCACGCTCTCCGATACCGTCGCGAGCGCGCCCTCAGCCCCGGCACCGCGTGCCAGCCGCGGGGCAAGCTCGGCCACCACCTCGATCCCCGCCGCACGCAACGCCTCAGCGTCCGCCGTCGACCCCGGCAGCGCTGCGCGCACACCCACGGTGATCGGCAGCCCCGTGGCCGCAAGCGCGCCGGCATCGAGCGGCGCGTCACCGGCGGAGGACAGGAGCACCAAGGCGAGCGGCCGGGCGCCACCCTGAGGCTCGAAAGGCGCCGCGTTCACATCGAGCGCCGGACCGGTCAGGGCAATGCTGGCAGAAAGCGCATCGCTCTCAACCGCAGCCTTCGCGGTGCCCTCCAGCGTCAGCGACGCCACATCGGTGTTCTCGGCCTCGGGATCGGGCTTTGGCGTGGGCAAGGGCGGGATCCCGGTCGTAACGTCTTCGATCACCACGCCAGGCTCGATCACGGCACCGAAAGGCACCTCCGGTTCGGGCTCGGGTTCTGGCTCAACCAGCGCCTCTGCGGGTGCGCTGGCGACGACCAGCGGCGCGTCCTCCCCGCTCTCGACCAAGGCGCCGGCGCCGTCCGAGGGCAGTGTCGTCTCCAAAAGCGGCCCCCCAGCACCCGGAGAGCCGGCCAGCGCATCGGCGAGCGGACTGATCCCCGCAGTCTCCCCACCCGGCGGGGGTCCCGCATCCAGAGGGATCGACTCGAGCCCCGCCGGCGGTACGCCAAGCGCCTCGAGCGCCGCGCGCGCTTCTTCGGGGGACATCTCCGCGATGTCCGTTGGGCCGCCAAGCCCGCCGCCAAGCCCGCCGCTGAGCGGCGCCGGCGCGCCCGCGTCGCCCCCAAGGCCGGGCAGCGAGGGAGCGGGTGCCGGTGACGCCACACCGGCGGGGCTTGAGACCGGCGGCGCAGCACCGGCGCCGGGCGTCGCTGCACTCGGAGAACCGCCTGCAGGCTGCAACGCCACGCCGCTCTCGAGGGCGGCCAGCAGATCGCGCGCTTCGGACTCGCTCAGCGTCGCCGGATCGATCGTCCCGTCCAAGAGCGGATCGCCCGCGTCATTACCCCCCGCCGCCGATGCCGCAGGCTCGGCCTCGACCGGCTCCGCCCGACCGGAGAACAGATCGGCGAGCCGCGGCGTCGCATCGCCAGCGCCCTGACCTGCGCCCTGGCCAGCACCCTGAGAACCACCGACCTGGGCGCCACCGACGCCCGGCGCCGACCCTCCAAGCGTCAGCCCCGTGGCGCCCGCAGGCGCCGGTGCGGCAGGCTGCGCCCCACTCGGCGCCAACCCAGCGGGTGCTGGGCTGCCCGGTGGGACATTGCCGCCCGCCACGCTGCCCGACGGCGGCGCACTCGATGCCACTCCACCGGGCGCTAATCCACTGGGCGCCAATCCACCGGGTGACAGGCTGCTCGGGGCGAGACCGCCGGGC
>JBCCMW010000530.1:0-1738 GCA_039026175.1 Pseudomonadota bacterium | reverse complement strand
GCGCCCCCCGATGCCGCGCCCCCCGATGCCGCGCCCCCCGATGCCGCGCCCCCCGATGCCGCGCCCCCTGATGGCGCGCCGCCCGCGACCGCCGGGACCATTGCGCTCGGCGCCCATCGGTCGCACATCTGCCTCAGCTAGCGGAGGGACCCATGGCGGCCACGCGTCGACGCCAGCGCATGACACTGATCGCCTTCGGCGGGGCCCTGCTTGTGGCCTCGGCCGTGTTGGTGGGCGTGGCGTTCGAGGACACCATCGCGCTTTACAAGGACCCATCGGTGATCATTGCCGAACAGCCCCGACCGGATCAGCGCCTGCAGGTCGGCGGGCTGGTGATGAACGGGTCGGTCGAGCGGGGGCAGGGCCGCGCCGTCACCTTTGCCGTGACCGATGGCGAAGGCTCGGTGACCGTCGACTTCGTCGGCATCCTGCCCGACCTGTTTCGCGAGGGGCAGGGTGTGGTGGTCGAGGGGTTCTGGCGCGCCGGCCGGTTCGAAGCGACCGAGGTCCTGGCCAAGCACGACGAGAACTACATCCCCAAGGAAGTGGCCGACAGTCTGAAGGAGCGCGGTCTCTGGCAGGACGAGTTCGGCGCGCCCAAGGCCGGCGTCGCCGACGGTCCCCAGGCCCCGGACGAGGCACCCGACCAGACTCGCGACCAGTCACGCGACGGGGGCTCGTGAGCGCAGCGAGCACGCGGCACCGCCCGCGGCGCATGGTCTGGGCCGATGCGTTCACCACCCAGCGCTTTGCCGGCAACCCGTGCGCGGTGGTGTTCGATGCGGCCGACGTGCCGGTCGAGACGCGGCTCGCGTTCACGCGCGAGACCCGGCTGAGCGAGTGCAGCTTCATCGTGGGCAGCGACAAGGCCGATTTCGGCGCGCGCTACTATCTTGCCTCGCGCGAGATCCTGCTGGCCGGCCACCCGACCATCGCCACCTGTGCCGTGCTCGAGCACGCGGGCCTGCTGGCGGGGCGCGAGCGGATCACGCTGGAACTGGGCATCGGGGTGATCGAGGTCGCGATCGACCGCAGCGGCCCGGCACCCGTCTGCACCATGGTGCAGCCGGCGCCGACCTTCGGGGCCAGCTATGCGCCGGGCGATATCGCGGCGCTGGTGGGGCTGACGGCGGACGATGTGAGGGGCACGCCTCAAACCGTGTCGACCGGCACGCCGTTCTGCGTGACGCAACTGACCGGGCACGAGGCGCTGGCCAGGGCGCGGCTGGATATCGACGCCATGCGCGTCCTGCAGCCGCAGGTGGATTTCTTCGAGCCGTTCCTCTTTGTCACGCCGGGCTTCACGGCGGCGGGCGACACGGCGGCGCGCCTGTTTCTGGTGCCGCCCGAGCCTGCCGAGGACCCGTTTACCGGCTCGGCGACCGGGGCGATGGCCGCCTATGGCGTGGCGCGGGGTATCCTGCCCGCGCGCTTTACGGCCGAGCAGGGCCACGCCATCGGCCGCCCCGGTCAGGCCAGCGTCGACGTCGTGGGCGCCGCCGATGCCATCCAGGCCGTGCGTGTGGGCGGCTCGGGCGTGGTGCTGATGGACGGCGATGTGTTCCTGTGACCGCGCGGCCGGGCGCCAAGACGCCCCGTGCCCGGACAGGTCCCCCAGGCGCGTCCCCCAGGCGCGTCCCCCAGGCGCGTCCCCCAGGCGCGTCCCCCAGGCGCGTCCCCCAGGCGCGTCCCCCAGGCGCGTCCCCCAGGCGCGTCCCCCAGGCGCGTCCCCCAGGCG
>JBCCMW010000529.1:0-1738 GCA_039026175.1 Pseudomonadota bacterium | reverse complement strand
TCGGTCTGGCTGGTGGAGGAGGCGGGCCTGCCGCGCGAATGGCTGCCGGCGGCGCTGTTCGGCTACGGGCTGACCGGCGTGGCGGCGAACATTCTGAGCGGGCCGGCGAGCGGCCGGCTGGGCGTGGAGCGGACCATCGCCATGGGACTGAGCCTCTCAGCGCTGGGGTGCCTCGCGATGTGGCTGTTCCCGACGCCGATCTGGGCCGGGATCGGCGGGCTGATCTGCATGGGCTGGTTCTGGCTCATGAGCATGGCGCCGATCCAGGCGCGGCTGGTGCGGTTGGCGGGGGAGCGCGCGCCGCTGGCGCTCGCGTTCAACTCCTCGGCGCTCTACGTGGGCATGGCGATCGGCTCGGCGGTCGGCGGCGCGCTCTACGAGCTGGAAGGCGTGGGGACGCTGCCGCTTTACGCCGCCTGCGGGATCGCGGCCGCGCTGTTCGTGTTCCTGGCCTCGCGGCTCGGGGAAGCGTCGGTCGAGGCCCGGGCGCGAGGGCGGCGGTCGGCGCGCGGCAGGCGCGAGAGGTCGGGCCGCCGCGGGCGCGCGAGGTTGACGGGGCGACGCGGCGAGGGCGAGGTGGGCCCTGCGGAAGGAGACGCCCCATGAGCCTTGAACGCCCCCCGATCTGCGAGTTCGGAAAGCCCGCGCCGCATTTCATGCTGCCGGACACCGATGGCCAGATCTACTCGCTGGACGAGTGCCGCGGCCCCAAGGGCACGGTGGTCATGTTCATCTGCAACCACTGCCCCTACGTGGTCGCCATCGCCGACCGGCTGGCGGCGGAGGCGGACGCGCTCAGGGACATCGGCGTCAGCACGGTGGCCATCTGCTCGAACGACGCGGTGGCCTATCCCGAGGACGCGCCGGACCGGATGGGCGCCTTCGCGCGCCGCTACGGGTTCCCGTTCCCCTACCTGCATGACGAGAGCCAGAAGGCGGCCCGGGCCTACGGCGCCGTCTGCACGCCGGACTTCTTCGGCTACGACGCCGGGCTGGGACTGCAATACCGCGGTCGGCTCGACGCCACGACGCCGGGCCGCGCCGGCGATGGGCGGCGGGAGCTGTTCGAGGCGATGTCTGCGGTCGCCGAGACCGGCCATGGGCCGGAGGCGCAGACGCCGTCGATGGGCTGCTCGATCAAGTGGAAGGCGGCGTGAGCCGTCGCTTCGCCACGCCGCTCTTCGCGCTGCTGCTGTCCTGCTTCATGTCCTGCCTGGTGTCCGGCGTTGCCACCTACCGCGCCATCGGGTTGCCGCCGGACTTCTGGGAGCGCTGGCTGATCGAGGCCTGGCTGCCCTCCTGGGCCGTCGCCTTCCCGGCGGCGTGGGTCTTCGCGCCCATCGTGCGGCGGTTGGTCGAGGCGCTGGTGCGCGAGTGAGCGGGCCGCCGCGGCTGATCTGCGATGTGGACGGGACGCTGGCGGACAGCGCGCCGTCGCTCTGCGCGGCGGGGAACCGGGTGCTGGCGGCGCTCGGCCGGGCGCCGGTGAGCGTGGAGACCTACACCGGCTTCGTCGGGCGAGGACAGCGGGTGCAGGTGCAGCGGCTGCTGGAGGCGACGGGCGGCGTGCCCGGCGGCGACGTCGATCCCTGGCTGGTCCGGTTCCGCGAGTTCTACGACCCGCTGGAGGCCTCGCGCGCCTATCCCGGCGCCGTCGAGGCGGTGGCGGCGCTGCGGGCGGAGGGCTGGCGCGTCGCCGTCTGCACGCAAAAACCGCGCGGCAAGGCGGAGCGGCTGC
>JBCCMW010000528.1:0-1749 GCA_039026175.1 Pseudomonadota bacterium | reverse complement strand
CCTCGCTGCTGCGCCTGGATCCGCCGTCGCTGTCGCCGGCGGTGTCCTCGCCGTTGGCGGGCGGTTCCGGCGCGCGGGGGGCGGGCGGTTCCGGCGCGCGGGGGGCGGCCGGCGCCTCGCCCCCGCTGTAGGGCCCGGTCGAGGGGCGGGGACGGGCGCTGCGTCCGGGCTCGGCCGGCGGATGCGCCTCGTCGCCGGCGGCCGGCGCACCGGCCCAATCGTCGCCAGCCGGCGGTGCCTCGCTCTCCCCCGCCTCGGCCCGGCGGGGGGCGCGGTTGGGAAACAGCGGGCGATGCGGTCCCTGGGCCGGTCCGGGTGCTTGGCCCGGCGCTAGTCCCGGCGCTAACCCCGATGCTTGGCCCAGAGACTGGCCCAGAGACTGGGCCTGGTTTCCGGCAGGGGGCCCGAGCGGGTCGCTTTCCATCCCATCGCCGTCGGCCGCGGACGAAAGGCTGGGCTCGGCGCGCACCGCCGGTTCCTGACGCGGCGCCGTGCGCTCACCCTCGTCCAGATACCCGCCTGGCGGGCTGGCCTGCGCGGGCCCCTGGCGTGGCGGCGGGCGCACGCCGGCGCGGTGGGCGGGCTCGGGCGGCGGCGCGTCGTACACCGGCGGCTCGAAGCCCGGCCGGTCATAGGCAGCCCGATCGTAGCCGGGACGTTCGTACGCGGGACGCTCGTAGGCTGTGCGTTCGTAGCCTGGGCGTTCGTAAGCGGGGGCGCGGAGGCGGCTGGACGGTGGCTCGTAGCCGCGCGCGGCCCCCCCCGCGCGGGCGGCGAAACACCAGCACCGCGCGATAGACTTCCTCGCTGCGGCTGAACCAGCCGCCCCGTTCGCGCACCGGCAGAACGTCGGTGCGCAGGTACTCCCACCCGTCGTTAGCCTCGGCGGTCAGCGTGTCGGCCATCGACGCGGCGATCCGGTCGCCCGGGCCGCCTGCGCCGCGCCGCTTGCGCCTCGCCTCGGGTGCGGCGATGACCTTGTATTCGTAGTTCATGGCGCCCTCGCCCCAATCCACCCGCCGCACTCTGTCCCAAGACGCGACGGGGGAACAAGGGGTTACGCTTGGTCCGCCGGGTCATGCGCTGCGGATTGGGCGCCGACGGGCCCGTCGCTGGCCCCGCGCTGGCCCCGACGGAGGCCCCGACGCTGGCCCCGACGCTGGCCCCGACGCTGGCCCCGACGCTGGCCCCGACGCTGGCTCCCGACGCTGGCCCCGACGCTGGCCCCGACGCTGGCCCCGACGCTGGTTCCCGCGCTGGCCTTGGCGCTGGCCACGACGCTGCAGTCCACGCACCCTGTGAGGCGCACCGGTGCCGCGCCGTGCAGCCGGGCCACGCGCCCGAGGGGATGGGGCGCGCGCCACGCACCGCCGGGATGGCCGACTACTCGATCCCCAGTTTCTGGCGCACCAGCGCCTGCACCGCCTGGGGGTTCGCCTTGCCGCCCGTCGCCTTCATCACCTGGCCCACGAACCAGCCGGCCATCGAGGGTTTGGCCTTGGCGGCCTCGGCCTTGTCGGCGTTGGCGGCGATCACCTGGTCGACGGCAGCCTCGATCGCGCCGGTGTCGGTGACCTGCTTCATGCCGCGGGCCGCGACGATCTCGGCCGGGTCGCCGCCCTCGGTATAGACGATCTCGAACAGGTCTTTCGCAATCTTGCCCGAGATGTCGCCTTTGCCGATCAGATCGATGATCCCGCCCAGCTGCACGGCCGAGACGGGGCTGGCCTCGATGCCGTGGCCCTCCTT
>JBCCMW010000527.1:0-1759 GCA_039026175.1 Pseudomonadota bacterium | reverse complement strand
GACCGGCGTGATCTCGATCTCGTCGGTGGCGAACACCAACGGCGGTGCGACCAGTTCGGCCGCGGCCGCGTCCAGCGGATGCAGCGCGCCGATCAGCCGGTCCACGGCGCCGCGGTCCGAGCGCAGCGGCAACAGCGCCAGTTCCCATACGTCGAAGCCGGTGCGTCCGCGCTCGTCGGTCCGACGCAGGGTGACCGAGGCGACGCCCGGCTCGGCCAAGGTCTCGGAGACGACCTCGCGCAGGCTCTCGCTTGCCGGCTGGGTCAGGATGGCCGAGAGCGGCATGCCCCGTAGCTCCATCCAGAACAGGTGCGTCAGCGCCGATCCGGCCAGGCGGAAGCGGATATTGCCGCCGCCCAGATCCTCCAGGATGAACAGGTGCGAGATATTGCACAGCATATGGCGCGGATCGATCTCGGCGCGCAGCGGACACGGCCGGCCGGCCCGCAGGGTATGCCAGTAGCGCAGCAGCGCTTGGTTTTCGGCGTGCCGCATCGTTCCGTCCGGTCCGCCGGTATGCCCGTCGCGGCCGCCCCTCAGCAATCTCAAGTCCGCTCGCATGTCGTTTCCCATATTCTTCACGATTCATCAATCGGCGGGCGGCTAACCTGCTGTCACAGCCCGGGAAGTTTGGGGTGCGTTCTGCTGACCTCGGGGCGCAGCGCCGGCTTTTGGCACCGCTTGGTTGTCGCGAGTTCAGGAGCAAAGGCCGTGCCACGCGCTCATCGATCGTTTACCACGCACCCTGGCGGCGGGCGGCGCGCAGCCGTTTGCACCGTCGTCGGCCCGGCCCGAGCGTGCGGCTTGACCGATGGTCGGCGGGCCGCAAGGGTGCCGCGCGACGGCGCGCCGGCCATCGGGGAGGGCGGCCCATGCTGATGGAACCGATGCCAAGCGCCGTGCGGACCGGCCTGATGGTGGTGTTATCCTCGCCGTCGGGGGCGGGAAAATCGACGCTGTCGCGCCGTCTGCTGGCCTCGGACGGCGCGTTCGAGCTGTCGGTCTCGGCCACCACGCGCCCGCCGCGCGAGGGTGAAGTCGATGGAAGAGATTACTTTTTCGTCGATCATGCCGCGTTCGAGACGCTGGTCGCGCGGCAGGGGATGCTCGAGCATGCCACCGTGTTCGAGAACCGCTACGGCTCGCCGCGCGAGCCGGTGGAGAAGGCGCTGCTCGCCGGGCGCGACGTGCTGTTCGATGTCGATTGGCAGGGCGCCCAGCAACTGCGCCAGTCGCCGCTGGCGGCCGCGCTGGTCACGATCTTTATCCTGCCGCCCTCGATCGCCGAGCTCGAGCGCCGGCTGCGCACCCGGGCGCAGGACAGCGACGCCGTGATCGCCCGCCGCATGGCCAAGGCGCGCGATGAAATCAGCCATTGGGCGGAATACGATTATGTCCTGATCAACGACGATCTGGACAGGTGCTACGCCCAAATCAGGACAGTGATCGATGCCGAGCGCCAGCGCTTCCCGCGCCAGCGCCACCTCCAGGGCCACGTCGACCGCCTGAACGCCGAGTTCGAAGCGCGCAGACGCGACGCTCCCTGACAGTCCTCCCGGCGGACGGCCCGTCCAGGCGCCACCGCTGCCGACGCCTCGCGTCCCCGGATCCTGCGGCGACGCGGGCGGTCCCGCGATGCCACGCGCAGCGGCGCACCGGTTCCGGCACAGGCGCCCGGGACGACGCGCGGGGTCGGGGGGGATGGCGTTGCCGAGGACGGCCGCGCGCCCCGACCCCGACGCTGCCGACGGGCGGTGCG
>JBCCMW010000526.1:0-1790 GCA_039026175.1 Pseudomonadota bacterium | reverse complement strand
GGCGCGCGGAGAGGCCCCTGAGCCGGAGGCCCGCGGAGGGGCCCCTGCGCCGGAGGCACGCGGACGGGCCCCTGCGCCGAAGGCGCGCGGAGTGGCCCCTGCGCCGGAGGCGCGCGGAGAGGCCCCTGCGCCGGAGGCGCGCGAAGGGGCCCCTCTGCCGGAGGCGCGCGGAGAGGCCCCTCTGTCGGAGGCGCGCGGGCAGGTGGTCTCGCCCGTGCCGGCGCCGGCTGTGGCCCGGCGGGACGGCGCGGGTGTCGGCGGCGGCGGAGACGAGAAGGACGGCGCGGGCGAGGTGGACCAGCCGGCAGGGGCGGACCAGCCGGCCGGGGTGGAGCAGCGGGTTGGGGCGGACCCGCCGGCCGGGGCGGATGCGGCGCCCGACGGGATCGGGCGTCCGGCACCGGGGCGCGGGCGGGCGGCGGCGCGCCTGCGCGCGCTGACCGACGGCGGCGGCGACGGCAAATTCGGCGACCTTGGCACGCGGCTCGCCACGGCGGCGGTGCTCACGCCCCTAGCGCTCGGCATGCTGTGGCTCGGCGGGGCCGCGGTCGCCGTGCTGCTCACCTTGCTGGCGGCGATCCTGGCGGCGGAATGGCGCTCGGTCACCGCCCACGGCGGCGGCATGCTGCAGGACACCGACCCCGTCGTCGTCGCCGCGGCGCCGATGGCGCTGTTCACCGCGCACGTCTTCACGCCCTTCATCGGGCTCTCGACCCTCGCCGTCGTCGCAGGCGTCGGACTGCTGCTCGACTGGCGGCGCGGCTGGTACGCGCGCGGGCTGTGGGCGCTGTTAGGCACCCTGCTGATCGGCGTCGGCACCATCGCCTTTCTCTGGCTGCGCGACACCGACCCGTTCGGCCCGCTCGCAGCGCTCTGGATCGTGCTGGTGGTCGTGGCCGCCGATGTGGGCGGCTACTTCGCCGGGCGGCTGATCGGCGGGCCCAAGCTGTGGCCCTCGGTCAGCCCCAAAAAGACCTGGGCCGGCCTTGGCGGCGCGGTGCTGCTGGCCACGCTGGCAGGCTGGCTGTTCAGCGGCGCCACCACCGGCACGTTCTTCGAGGAAGTGTGCACCGTCTCGGCTGCCGCCGCGCTGATGGCCACGTTCGGCGACATGGGCGAGAGCGCGGTCAAGCGCCATTTCGGCGTCAAGGACAGCGGCACGCTGCTGCCCGGCCACGGCGGTGCGATGGACCGTTTCGACGGGCTGCTTGCCGCTACGTTGGTTGTGGCCGCGGTGACGCTGTGGCGCGGCCAGACGGTGTTTATCTGGTCGTGAGCGATTGCCGCACCGCCGACCGGCGCGCAGGGTGAAGGCATGGAACCAAGCACCGCCAGCCGGCGTCCCCAGGGGCACAGCCGGCGCCGCCTCTCGATCCTCGGCGTTACCGGCTCGATCGGCCAGTCGACGATGTCGGTGATCGAGGCGCTGGGCCCCGCGCGTTTCGAGACCGTCGCCGTCACGGGCAACAGCAATGTCCACGGCATCGCCGACGCCGCCCGCCGGCTGGGCGCCGAGGTGGCGGTCACCGCCGATCCGGCGCGGCTGGACCAGCTCCGCGACGCGCTCGGCAACAGCGGGATCGAGGCCGCCGCCGGCCCCGCCGCGCTGATCGAGGCCGCCTCGCGCCCGGCCGACTGGGTGATGTCGGCCATCGTCGGCGCGGCGGGGCTGAAGCCGACGCTGGCCGCGGTGCGCCAGGGTGCGACCATCGCGCTGGCCAACAAGGAATGCCTGGTCGCCGCGGGCCAGGTGTTTCTGGCCGAGGTCGCGCCGGCCCGCGCGACTTCGG
>JBCCMW010000525.1:0-1802 GCA_039026175.1 Pseudomonadota bacterium | reverse complement strand
GTCGTCGCCCACCTCGACATTCTCCATAACAATCTCGCCGGTGACCGAGGCGCGCAAGGAGAGCTTGCCTTCGATCTTGGGGGCAGAGAGGCCTTTCATGCCCTTTTCAAGCACAAAGCCGCGAATCTTGCCGTCATGCGCTTCGGACTTGGCCCAGACGACGAAGACGTCCGCGATGGGGCTGTTCGAGATCCACATCTTGGCGCCCGACAGCCGGTACCCGCCGTCGATCCGCTTGGCCACGGTCTTCATGCCCGCGGGATCGGAGCCTGCGTCGGGCTCGGTCAGGCCGAAGCAGCCGATCAGGTCGCCCGTCGCCAGACGCGGCAGGTACTTCTGGCGCTGCTCGTCCGAGCCGAAGGCGTTGATCGGGTGCATGACCAGCGAGGACTGCACCGACATCATCGAGCGATAGCCCGAGTCGATCCGCTCGACCTCGCGCGCGACCAGCCCGTAGGCGACATAGGACGCGCCCGCGCCGCCCAGGCTCTCGGGCAGCGTGATGCCCAACAGGCCCATCGCGCCCATCTCGCGGAAGATCTCGGGGTCGGTCAGCTCGTCGGCAAAAGCCTCGACCACCCGGGGCGCCAGCTTCTCCTCGGCAAAGGCGCGGGCGCTGTCGCGCACCATGCGCTCTTCTTCGGTGAGCTGGTCGTCCAGCCGGAACGGATCGTCCCACTGGAAACGCGGCTTGGCATCGGCCTTGGGCGGGGCGGTGCGGATCGGGCTCTGCTCGTTCATCGGCCAACTCCTGTCGCGCATGCGCGATACCTACCGGTTCGGGGCGGCCATGCCAACGCAGGCCGCCCGCCGCTGCCGCCGCTTTCCGCCGCACGGTGCCAGGAATGGCCAAGGCGGGGGAGCAGCGGGTGGAGCGGGGGGGCGCCATGGGCGCACGGCGCGGGAGGGGACGCGACAGCGGCTGTCCGCCCTGCGGCAGGGTGCCGGCCCGGCGCCAGGGGCGTTGCCGTGCCGCTTTTCCGGCGTATTCTCGCAACCAATGAGTAACGTCGACGGACAGGATCGGCACGCAAGCGCGGGTTTTCCGATGCTTCGGCTGGCGGCAGGCGTGCTGCTGGCGCCCTGTGCCTGTGCGGTGATCGTCTTTTGCCTCGCCTATATGGTGGCCGGTTTGGACGAGCCCTCGCCGCTGGGCTTTGCCAAGGACGCGACCAGGGCGTACCTGAGCTTTGTGGCGGTGCTGGGCGCCACGGTGGTGCCGGCGCTGGTGCTCGCCTTTTCGGCCGCGGGCTGGCGCTCCAGCGTAATCTGGACCTGTTTCGGCTTTCTGGCCGGCGGCACGGTCGCCGGCATCTGGGCCGTCAGCCAGGACTACGACCTGAACCCCGCGATGACCGTGGGCGCGGTGTCGACCGCGATCATGATGGCGGTCACGCGCGCCGTGGGCGGGATCCGCAGCCCGCGTCGTTGAGGCCGCAGTCGCAATCCGGTGACGAGGCGCCGCGTCAGCCGGGGCCGTCGGGCGCGTCCAGCGCGCGGTCGTCGCGCCGGCGCCAGACCGTTGTGCTGGGCTGTGCCCCGGCCAGCACGCGGCGCGCGGTCTCGACCCGGAAACCGCCGAGCGGGACCAGCGCGTCGACCAGCGCCTCGGCGCCCTGGGCGCCGGCGGGCACGATCAGGGTGTCGCCGTCCTCGGTGACCAGGCGCCAGCCGCCGCCGGCCGCCGCCTCGTCGAACGGCAGCGCGCTGTCGGGGGCTGCGGGGGCGCCCCATAGCGGCCCTCGGACGCGGCGCCCGGCACCGGGCACCACGCTGCGGGCCAGCGCGGGGTCGCCCGGGGC
>JBCCMW010000524.1:0-1803 GCA_039026175.1 Pseudomonadota bacterium | reverse complement strand
CGCGGGTGCCGGGCCGGGTCGAGGATCGCCGCAGGCGACCGCGCAGCGGCTTGTCCTTGAGGCGGCCTGGGACCCGCAGCACCCTCGCGATGAAGCCCCCTCGGGGCTTCTCTCAGCCCACCCCTTCCCCTTTCGAGCTTGCACAAAGCCGCGACGAACGCGCGGCCGGCGCGACCTGTCCCCTGCAACCGAGCATCGCGGCGACCAGCCGCGATTCCGTTTGGTCGGAGGCGACTGGGTGCCCCTCGGGGGCCCTCTTTGGGGGCCAGGGGGAACCGCTGCCCGATCAGCGCTCGTTGAGACTGTTCTGCAGGGTATCGACGATGGGGGCGAAGAAGTAGCCGATCAAGCGCCGCTCGCCGGTGACCACATTGACCGTCCCTGTCATGCCGGGGCCCACCGGGCGCGGCCCTTGGGCTGTGCTGACGGCGGTCTCGGCCAGGGTCAGTCGGACGGTAAAGGCCCAGGCGTCTTCGACCTCGACCGCGTCGTGCGAGACCTGGGCGACGGTCGCGCCCAGCGCCTGGAACCGCTCGGCCGGGAAGGCGTCGAGCTCGACCTTGGCGCGCTGCCCTTCGGCCAGAAAGCCCACGTCGGCGTTCGAAAACTGCGCCTCGACGATCAGCCCGCCGCCGGTGGGCACGATGGTCATCAGGTCCGCGCCGGCCTGCACCACGCCGCCGACGGTGAAGACGGCCAGGCCGTTCACGACGCCGTCCATCGGCGCCCGGATGTCGGTGGCGGCCAGGCGCCGCTCGGCCGCGATGCGCTGCTGGGCCAGGGTGGCGCGCTGGCCCTCGATCTCGGCCGCGCGGTCCAACAGCTCGGCGCGGCGGGCGGACACGGCGTGGGCGCGTTCGGCGCGCAGGGCTGCGGCCTCGCGCCGGGCCTGGGCCAGGCGGCGGTGCTCGACCTCGATCCGGCGCTGCACCTCGACGTGCGCCTCGGTCGCGTCCAACAGGCGGGCGCGGGGGGCCAGGTCCTTGGCGTGCAGCGTGGTGGCGGTCGCCAGCCGCTCGGCTTCGATGGCCAACCGGGCGTCGAGCTCGGCGATCGCGGCCTCGATCACCGCGGCCGAAGCGTCGAGGGTGGCGACGCGCGCGTCGATCTCGGCCAGACGGTCGGCAAAGCGCGCGGTCTCGGCCTCCAACAGCCGCTGCTGCGGCGCGCTGAGCGGCGCCGCGGGCCAGGGCGCCAGGGCCCCCGATGCCGCAGCCAGGCGCCTTTCGGCGGCACCGGCGCCGCGCGCGGCGACGCGGTCCAGGTCCGCGACCAGACGGGCGTGGCGGGCGGCCTCGGCCTGCAGCCGCGCGATCTCGGCGCGGATCTGGCCCAACTCGGCCCGCGCCTCGGTGGCGTCCAGCCGGGCCAGGGGCTGGCCCGCGACGACCCGGTCGCCGTCGTCGACCAGGATCGCGTCCAGCCGGCCGGCATGCTCGGCCTGCACCGCCTGCACTCGGGCTGCGGGCACCAGGCGGGCGGTGCCGGTCGCCACGATCTCGATCCGGCAGAGGATCGCGACCGCCAGCAGGGCCGCGAACGCGCCAAGGGTGGTCAGCGCCGTCAGGTGCAGCACGGGCGAGGCCGCGGGCGGCAGATGGGCGGGCTCGGGGCGCATGGGGTCGGGGCGGATCTTATCGGGGCGGGTCATGGCGTGCTCCCCAGCGTGACGGTGGTGTCGGCGCCGGCGAACGCGTCGGGCCGGTGGGTGATGACGACAACGCCGACGCGGCCGCTGAGGGTGGCGAGCCCGCGGGCCAGCCGTGCCTGCGACGCCTCGTCCAACGCGTCGATCGCGTCTTG
>JBCCMW010000523.1:0-1812 GCA_039026175.1 Pseudomonadota bacterium | reverse complement strand
CCGGCGGACATGCTGGCCAAGCTCGCGGCCGGCCGCGCGCCGCGCCGGGCGGCTGCCGCAGCCGGCAGCGGTGCCGGCAAGACGGGCAACCGGCGAGGACGGCCCCTGCCCTCCCGCGCCGGGCGGCTCGACGGGGTGAGCCGGATCGACCTGATCGCCACGCTGCGCGCCGCAGCGCCGTGGCAGCGGGTGCGGCGCGCGCTGGCCGCGGGCGCGGACGACGCCGAGCGGCTGCTGGTGCGGCGTGGCGATATTCGCACGCGCCGCTACCGAGAACGGTCGGACCGGCTGCTGATCTTTGTCGTCGATGCCTCGGGCTCGGCGGCGATGGCGCGGCTGGCCGAGGCGAAGGGCGCGGTGGAGTTGTTGCTGGGCGAGGCCTATGCCCGCCGCGATCACGTGGCGCTGGTGGCCTTCCGCGGCCAGGGCGGCGACCTGTTGCTGCCCCCGACGCGCAGCCTGGTGCAGACCAAACGGCGGCTCGCTGCGCTGCCCGGCGGGGGCGGCACGCCCCTCGCAGCGGGCCTAAAGACAGCGATGGAGGTGGCCGTACAGGCCTCGAGCCGCGGCATGACACCGAGCCTGGCGCTGCTCACCGACGGGCGGGCGAACATTGCGCTCGACGGGCGGGCAGACCGCAAGCAGGCCGCCGAGGATGCCCAGGGCTTGGCCCGCGCGGTGCGCGCCACGGCGACGCCGGCGCTGGTGATCGATGTCGGTGCACGGCCGCAAACGCCGCTCCGCGCGTTGGCCGATGAAATGGCGGCGCCCTATCTGCCACTGCCGCGCGCCGATGCGACCCGGCTCTCCTCGGCGGTGTCGGCGGCCCTGAAGGCCTGACGCCTATGGATTGGGGGGCGTTTTCGGGGCACTGGCCCAACGCCGCGCAGTCGCATTTCTGGGACGTGCGCCCCCACCGGTGGCATGTGCAAATCTTTGGCGATGCAGAGGCACCCGCGCTGGTCTTGCTCCACGGTGTCGGCGGGGCGAGCCACAGTTGGCGCGACCTCGCCCCACGCCTGGCGCGCCGGTATCGGGTGATCGCGCCGGACCTGCCCGGACACGGCTTTACCCGGTTGGGCACGATGCAGCGGTCGAGCCCGGACCTGATGGCCCAGGACCTGGAGCGCCTGCTGGACGCGCTGGAGGTGACGCCCGCCGCGTTGGTGGGACACTCGGCCGGCGGCGCGTTGGCGCTGGTGCTCGGCGCGCGGATGGGGAGCCCGCCCACGGTCGGGCTGAACCCCGCGCTCGACGCCTTTCCCGGTGCCGCCGGTTGGGTATTTCCCATGATGGCCAAGGGCTTGGCGGTGAACCCGTTTGTGGCGCCGCTGGTGTCTCGGCTGATGCGTCCGCAGGCGATCACGCAGGCCTTGGCGGCCACGGGGAGCGAGATCGACGCCGTGGGGCAGGCCTGCTATGGCGCGTGCCTGGCCGATACGGCGCATGTGGACGGCACCTTAACGATGATGGCGCAGTGGCGGCCGGACGCCGTGCGGGCGCGTTTGCCGGGGGTCACGGCCCGGGTGCTCCTCCTCACCGGGGATCGGGATGGCGCGGTGCCTGCGGAGGGCACGGTGCGCGCCGCGACGTTGATCCCCCACGGCGCGCATCGGAGCCTCGGCGACCTCGGCCACCTCGCCCATGAGGAGGCGCCCGATGCGGTGTCGGCGGAGATCGAGCGGTTCTTGGACACCCTTTGAGCCGAGCGGCCAAGGCTCCCGACTCGACGGGCGCGCCAGGGTGAACGCCTAATCTGGTGAGGCATCCGTCCCCCGCCATGCCTGGCGGGGGCGTTGCGCTGACGTGCGG
>JBCCMW010000522.1:0-1823 GCA_039026175.1 Pseudomonadota bacterium | reverse complement strand
GTGCTGCAGTGCTCGGGCAACGGCCGCGGTTTCTTTGCGCACGAGACCAGCGGCTCGCAATGGCTGACGGGCGCCGCGGGCAACGTGATGTGGACCGGCGTCCCGGTGTCCAGCGTCGTCGCCGCGCTCGGCGGTGTCGTCGGCGGTGCGCAGTACATGACCGGCACGGGCGGCGAGAACATCCCCGCGGGGCTGGACCCGCTGACGCTGATGGTCGAACGCTCGGTCCCGATCGAGGCGCACGGCCAGGCCCTGCTGGCTTGGGAGCTGAACGGCGAGCCGCTGCCGCTGGCCCACGGTGGGCCGCTGAGGTTGGTTGTGCCCGGCTACTACGGTGTGAACAACGTCAAGCACATCAAGCGCCTCGCGTTCACCGAGGAACAGAGCATGGCCAAGATCCAGCAGTCGGGCTACCGCATGCGCGAGGTCGGCGCCTCGGGCGCGCCGGAGCAGCCCTCGATGTTCCAGATGAACGTCAAGTCCTGGATCACCCATCCGCTGCTCGAGGCCTCGACCGGACGGGTGCTGATCAACGGCGTGGCGATGGGCGGCACCGAGACGCTGGCCCGGATCGAGGTGTCGCTGGACGGCGGCGAGCGCTGGGCCGAGGCCGAGTTCCTGGGCCCCGACCTCGGCCCCTACGCATGGCGCCCGTTCATGTTGGCGGCGGACCTGCCCGCGGGCACCCACGTGCTGGCCAGCCGCGCGACCACGGTCGGCGGCGCGACCCAGCCCGAGGATTTCCCGCCCAACCACCGCGGCTATGGCCACAACGGCTGGTCGGCCCACGCGGTCGAAGTGACCGTCGGCTGACAAGGACTGAGCCAAAGACTGAGCCAACGGGCCGCGCCCGCCCCATGGGGCCAGGGTGCGGCCCCTAGCGAGGGAACATGCGATGACGTCGAAACACGGTGTACCCGGCTGGATGATCCCGGGCGGGGCCAACTTGACCACTGCTATGACGGGCCGCGCGAAGCCGGGCGGCGTACTCCCGGGCCGCGCACTCCTGGGCCGCTCGATGCCGGGCGACGCACTCCTGGGCCGCTCGATGCCGGGCGACGCACTCCTAGGCCGCGCACTCCTGGGCAGCGCAACCGTGGGGCCGGCCAGACCGGGCCGGGCGAAACCGACCCGTGGGCGAAAGGGTCGTGCAGTCCTGGGCGCTGCGGCGATGCTGGCCGCGGTCTGGGCGGCGGGGCCGGCGGGCGCCGACGAGCGTGGCCGCGAGATCTTTATCGACGGGGCGGCCGACATGCCGGCCTGTGCCATCTGCCACACCCTGGCCGACGCGGGTGCAGCGGGCGACATCGGCCCGAACCTCGACAAGATGGATCTGGACATCGCCCGCGTGCGCATCGCGGTGCACGACGGCGTGGGCGTGATGCCGCCCTTCGGCGACAGCCTGACCGCCGAAGACATCGACGCCGTGGCCAGCTACGTCGCCGCCGTCGCCGGCCAGTAACAGCCAACAGGGCAGGGCTGGGCAGGAGAGGGACGACCCGCGGGCCGCGCGGCCGATGGGCGTCGATTGAGCGCGCCTGGCCCCAGCGTTCCGGTCACGGCTGGGCGGCCTCGCGCGCGGTGTCGTCGACCGGGGCTGTGGCCTGCGGCATCGGGCGCGCCGGCATGCGGCGATAGCCGACCTCGACCCGCTCGCCGCCGGTCGCGGCGTGCACGAAGATGCCACCGGGGCAGCGGGGGATGATGTCCGGGACGGCCTCCACGACCCTCGGCGACGGCACGGCCGGGCAGGCCATAAAGCTGGTCGCCTTCCCCAAAATCGTCTCGCCGCCCACATCGCCGGGCGTGCGGTTCGGCTTGGC
>JBCCMW010000521.1:0-1836 GCA_039026175.1 Pseudomonadota bacterium | reverse complement strand
GGGTGACGGGGCGGCCGATCAGCGCCATCAGGCGGGGTCGCAGCGACGGCGCCACGGCGTCGCCATGGTCGGCCAGCGTCGCTTGGACCTGCGGGTCCTGCACGGCGCCCAAGCGCTCGATCAGGTCCAGCGCCCGGGTCTGGACATCGGCCGTCTCGGCGATCAGCGCGGTCGCGGCCAGCCGGGCGGCGTGCGGTGCGTGGGCCGGCGCGCGCCTGGCCGCCGCTGCCAGCAACTGCAACGCACCCGTCGCGGCCGATTTCTGCGGTGTCATCAGCGCGGGGCCGATCTCGGCCAGCAGGGCCTCGACCGGCAGCCTGCCGGCCTTGTCTAGCGTCTTCACCGCCTTCAGCGCGAACGACACGGTCGGCGGGATTGGGTTCGACAACAGGCCCAGGTACCGCGAGGCCCGCGCCGCCATTTCGTCGACCGTGGGGTCGAGTGCCGTGTGCAGCCGCGCGTACCAGCCGACGCGAAACTGGGCGAAGTCGCGCTCCAGCGCATCGAGCGAGGCATCGAGCAGCCGCGCGCGGTCCAGCGTACCCGCGCGGCTCATCGCCACGATGGCGGTGCCCCACTGGTGCTCGGGCGCGGTGTACTTGTCGAAGGCGGCGAGGCTGAACTCGCCACCGCCCTCGACCTCGAAGAAACGCCAGATATCGTGCGTCGCGAACGCCGGCTCCTCGGCCGCCATCCGGGTTGCGCCGACGGGCGAGTAGTAGCCGAGGATCACGCCGTCGCCCTGGGGCCGGGCACAGAGACCGGCGCGCCAGAGCGGGGCGACGCGCCACACCAGGTGCGGCCGGCTCTCGACCAGATCGGCGACGTAGCGGTCCAGCCAGCTCGGCTGCAGCGCCTCCATCACCCGGACCGGGTCCATGCGGTCCGGGAGCAGGTGCACGTCGTAGGGTTTGAGCTCGGACGGTGTGCCCGTGGCGAGCATGGCGATGCGCAGCGCATCGCCATCGGCGATCCCGGGCGCTGGCGGGGGTTTGGACGCGGCCGAGAATGCGGCGCGCCAATAGGCCTTCCAGAGCGCCATCACTGGCGCGGCGGCCTTGCGTCGCGACGCCTCGTCGGTCTCGGCAAAGCGGGCAAGGGCGGTTTCGGCACTGGCCGAGCTGGCAAGCTCGACGGCTTGATCCCCGGTCACGGTCGGTCGGCCTCCATCGCCATCTGGACGGCCAGCGCGTGCTTGCAGGGGCCGCGGGTCAGTCTGTGCCTGGCGTACCAGGGACAGGTGCAGCAGAGCGTGCCGTCGACCGAGCGCAGCGTGTGCGTCACGCCGTCCGACACTACCGTCGCCGTCTCGGTCCCCAGCGTCACGGCACCGGCGTCGAACAGCGCGCGGGCTGCGGCCAGCCGCGGGTTCAGCCGGTCGATGCGGTCCAGCCGGAAGGGCAGCACCCGGTGGAAGTAGGCGCCGGTGGCCAGGTCGAAGCCGACCAACCCTTCGGCCGCCAGCACGGCAAGCGCGCGCTGCAGCCCCTCGGCGCTCAGCCCGGTGCTGGCGATCAGATCCGCGGGCGCCAGCCGGTCCTGCCAGCAAAGCTGCGCGCGCAGGGCCGCGGCACCCGCGGTGCGCCGCCTGTCCTGCCCGCCGGCCAGCGCCGAGAGCAGGCCGCCGTCGCCCGAGAAGCCGCGCCACGGCTCGGCATTCAGCACGAGGGTCAGGCGCTGTTCGCCGAAGCGCAGGACCCAGGCGGTGCTGCCGGCGCGGTCGTCGACCCAGATTTCCAGCGTCTCGACAAACGCCATCAGCGGCTCCAGCACCCGCAGCCGGTGCCCGCCCCGCAACGGCACCGCCCCCGCGATGCGCCGCGCCGCCGAGCGCAG
>JBCCMW010000520.1:0-1839 GCA_039026175.1 Pseudomonadota bacterium | reverse complement strand
CCGCGCGCGATGGTCACCGGCACCGCCAGCCGCGCCGTCAGCCCGCCGCGCGCGGGGCTGGCCGAGCGCGTCTCGATCCGGCCCATCGCATCGGGGAAGCCGCCGGCGTAGCGCAGGCCCCGGGGGTCCGAGGACAGGGCGACGCGCCAGCCGCGCCCCAGCATCGCCTCGGCCAGCGCCTGGGCGGGGAACATGTGCCCGCCCGTCCCCCCGGCCGCGATCACCAAGAGGGGCGCGTCGTTGGGCGGCGCCACGCCTCAGCCCCGCTCGCGCAGGGTCGCGGCCGGGTCCTGGGGGCGCAGCCGCGTGAGCGCCAGCAGCGCGCCCATCGCCACGGCCGCCGCCAGCATCGAGGAGCCGCCGTAGCTGACGAAGGGCAGCGTCATGCCCTTGGCCGGCAGCAGCCGGATCGCGACGGCCAGGTTGATGAACGCCTGCAGCCCAAAGCCGACGGCCAGGCCCACGCCCGCCAGGCGCACGAACATCGCCCGCTCGTCCAGCAGCCGCGCCAGCGCGCGCACCGTGACGAAACCGTAGAACGCGATCACCGCTAGGGTCAGGACCTGGCCGAACTCCTCGGCCGCCACGGCGATGATAAAGTCGGTATGCGCGTCGGGCAGGCGCCATTTGATCTCGCCCGCGCCGGGGCCCACGCCCATCAGCGCGCCCTCGCGGATCGCGGCCTCGGCATAGGCGAGCTGGCTGTGCGCCTCGGCCTCGGCCGACAGGTAGGCGTCGATCCGGCCGCGCACGTGCTGCGAGGAGGCATAGGCGAACGCCATCGCGCTGCCGACCATGCCCGCCAGCACCAGCATCGGCAGCATCGGCGCGCCCGAGACGAACAGCATCGCCGCCCACGTCGCCAGCAGCAGCATCGCCTGGCCATAATCGGGCTGGGCCGCCAGCATCGCCGCGATCCCCAACGCCACCAGGCCCGAGACCAGCCGCCCCGGCGGGCCGCCGCGCTGGAAGCTGCCGGCCATCACCCAGGCGGCGGCGACCACGAAGGCGGGCTTCAGCATCTCGACCGGCTGCAGCGTCACCACGCCCAGCGAGTACCAGCGCACCGCGCCCTTGCCGAAGTCGCTGCCGAACCAGGGCAGCAGCGCCACGGCGGCGAGCGCGCCCAGGAACAGCAGCACCCCGCCGCGGCGGATCCAGTGCAGCGGCATCGCCGACACCGCGACCATCGCCACCAGCGCCGCCAGCGCGAACACCGCCTGGCGCACGACGTAGTAGTAGGTGCCGAGCTGGTGCTTTTCGGCCAGCGGCGGCGAGGCGGCGAGCCCCAGCACCAGGCCCGTCGCGATCAGCACCAGCACAGCCCCCAGCAGCCATCGGTCGATGCCGTGCCACCAGTCGGCCAGTGCCCGGCGCCCGGCGGGGCCCATCAGCGCCGACAGCGCCGAGCCGACGCCGGCGGCCGAATGGCGGGCCGCGCGGGCGGTAAAGTCGGTCATGCGCGGGCCTCCGTCCCCTGGGGCGCCTGGGCAGTCTCGATCAGGGCGCGGAAGGCGTCGCCGCGCGCCTCGAAGCTGGCGAACTGGTCGAAGCTGGCCGCCGCGGGGCTGAGCAGCAGCACGTCGCCGGGCGCGGCGTCGGCCCGTGCGGCGGCGACGGCCTGGTCCAGCGTGGCCAGGGTGGCGTGCGGCACGCCCGGCATCGCCTCGGCCATCTGCCCGGCGAAGAGGCCCGCGCACTCGCCATAAAAATACGCCGCCGCGACCCGGTCGCCGAAGCCCGACAGGGCCGCGATCCCGCCCTCCTTGGCCCGCCCGCCGGCGATCCAGCGGACGTTCTCATAGGCGGCGAGCGCCCGGGCTGTGGCGTCGGCGTTGG
>JBCCMW010000519.1:0-1840 GCA_039026175.1 Pseudomonadota bacterium | reverse complement strand
CTGCGGTGGACGGCGCGCAACCATGGCGGCGGACAGGGCGGAAGGAAACCCCGCGGTGGTGCGCCGCCCCCCCGGCGCGGCGTTCAAACCACCAGCCGCTGGGGCGACTGCGCGCCGACGTCGAACACGCGCTTGTAGCGCTCGATCTCGGCCGCGGGGCCCATCGCCTTGGCCGGGTTGTCCGACAGCTTGACCGTGCCGCGCCCGTCGGCCGTCGCGACTTTGCAGACCAGCGAAAAGGGCGCCAGGGCGTTGTCGGGGCGCAGATCCCGGAAATCGTTGGTCAACAGCGTGCCCCAGCCGTAGCTGACCATCGCGCGGTGGGCGAAGCGGGCGTGCAGTCCCTCGATATCGGCCACATCCAGCCCGTCCGAGAAGATCAGCCGCTTTTGCGTAGGGTCCTTGCCGCGGCGCTGCCACCAGTCGATCACGATCTCGGCCGTCAGCTCCGGATCGCCGCTGTCGATGCGCACGCCGGTCCAGTCGGCCAGCCAGTCGGGCGCGCGTTCGAGGAACCCGCGGGTGCCAAACGTGTCGGGCAGCACGATGCGCAGGTTGCCGCCATAGTCCTGCTGCCAGTCGTCGAGCACGGCGTAGGGCGCCTCGGCCAGCGCGGTATCGTCGGGCGCCAGCGCAGCATAGACCATGGGCAACTCGTGCGCGTTTGTGCCGATCGCCTCCAGCTCGCGACGCATGGCGATCAGGCAATTCGACGTGCCGGCAAAGCCGGCGCCCATGCCCTCGGCCATCGCCTGCACGCACCAGTCCTGCCACAGAAAGCTGTGGCGCCGGCGGGTGCCGAAATCGGCGATCTTGACGTCGGGCAAGGCACGCAGCCGCTCGATCTTCTCCCACACCCGGGTCATGGCGCGGGCATAGAGGACCTGCAGCTCGAACTTGCCCATGCGCCGCATCACCGAGCGCGAGCGCAGCTCCATGATCGCCGCCAGCGCCGGGACCTCCCACAGCGTCGCTTCGGCCCAGCAACCCTCGAAGGTCAGCTCGTACTGGTCGCCCACACGCTCGAGCCGGTAGTCGGGAAAGCGGAACGCCTCGAGCCAGGCCACGAACTCGGGCGTGAACATCTGGCGCAGGCCATAGAAGGTGTTGCCCCGCAGCCAGGTGCTTTCGCCCCGGCTGAGCCGCAGCCCGCGGATATGGTCCAGCTGATCGCGCAGCGCCTGCTCTTCGATCAGCCGGGCCAGCGGCACGCGGTCGTTGCGGTTGATCATCCGGAACACCACCCGGGTGTCGGGATGGTGGCGCTGGATGCTCTGCGCCATCAGCAGCTTGTAGAAATCGGTGTCCAGGACCGAGCGGACGACCGGGTCGATCTTCCAGGCGTGGTCGTAGACGCGTTGGGCGATGTCCACCATGGCACGGTTCCTGCGGCCTTTGGCGCGACAATAGGCACGCTTGCGCCGCATTCGAAGGCAAATCTTGCGAAAACCGCGCTGTTGGCCCCGCCGGGCCGGCAGAATATGGCCGGCAGTGTCAGTCGAGCACGGTCAGGCCCGTCGGACGGTCCACCGCCTCGGGCACCGTATCGGCGGGAATGACGCGGGTGAACCCGCGGCCGTACTGCAGCAGCACGCGCGCACCGGGCGGGATAGCGGGTTCGCCGTCCTCGACATCCTGCACCAGCATCAGGGTGCGTCCGTCCTCCAGCACCAGGGTGTATTCGACGCCGGTGCGGTTGCGGGCGACCTGTTCGGCCACCGTGCCGATGATCAGTCCGCCCAGCACGCCGCCCAGGATGGCGAACGCACGGCCCGCGCCCTGGCCCGCGGGCGAGAGGGCGAGGCCGCCCGCTGTCGCACCCGCGACGGCGCCGATTCCG
>JBCCMW010000518.1:0-1845 GCA_039026175.1 Pseudomonadota bacterium | reverse complement strand
TCGGCTGCCTGGCACGCGCAGGCCGTCCCGACCGCCCCGTCGGCGACGGCCGGCGCCCAGCCGGTGCCGACGCGCCCGGCCCGTCGCACCGCTGCCGCCGTGCCGGGGACCCACCCACGGTGAGCATCGACACGCACGAAGCGGCGGCCGCGGGGGCATCGGCTGCCTGGCACGGGCAGGCCATCCCGACCGAACCCTCGGCGACGGCCGGCGCCCAGCCGGTGCCGACGCGCCCGGCCCGTCGCACCGCCGCCGCCGTGCCGGGGAGCCACCCATGGTGAGCATCGACAAGCCCGGCGCGGCGCCTGCGGGGGCATCGGCTGCCTGGCACGCGCAGGCCGTCCCGACCGCCCCGTCGGCGACGGCCCGCGCCCAGCCGGTGCCGACCGCCGCCCAGACCGTGCGGCTGATCAACCGCCGGCCCGGCCGCCACTGGGCGCTGGCGCTCGCGGTGCTGCCGTTCGTGCTGTTGCTTGTCCTCTATTCCGTCGCCTCCGAGATCCGGCGCGCCGAGAACCCGCGCGACAAGCTGCTGCCGGCCCCCGCCACAGTGGTCGAGACTGCCTGGCGGCTGGCGACGGTGCCCGAGCGGCGCTCCGGCAAGGTGCTGTTGTGGACCGACACGGGCATCAGCCTCGCCCGGCTGGGGACGGGGTTGGCCATCGCCGCGGCCCTCGGCCTCGGCTTCGGTATCGCCATCGGGCTGTTTCCCTATGTCTCCACTGTCGCGGGGCCGCTGACGGGCGCGCTGGCAATGATTCCGCCGCTTGCGGTGCTGCCGATCCTGTTCCTGGCGCTCGGCCTCGGCGAGACGTCCAAGATCGCGCTGATCGTGATCGGCATCACGCCGGTGATCATCCGCGATCTGGCGGCCCGCACGGCCGAGATCCCGCGCGAGCAGATCGTCAAGGCCGAGACGCTGGGCGCCTCGTCGCTGGCCATCGCGCTGCGCGTCGCGCTGCCCCAGGCGATGCCCCGGCTGATCCTGGCGCTGCGTCTGGCGCTGGGCCCGGCGCTGCTGTTCCTGATCGCGGCCGAGGCGATCGCCTCGGAAGCGGGGCTCGGCTATCGCATTTTCCTGGTGCGCCGGTACCTCGCGATGGACGTTATCCTGGTCTATGTCGTGTGGATAACCCTGCTGGCGCTGACGACGGACCGTCTGCTGGCCATGTCATCGCGGCTGCTGTTCCCCTGGGCCGCACCGGCCCGCCCCGCGCCATGATCGCCAGCGCCGCCCTGCCCTTCGCCATGGCCAGCACCCCAACCCGCAGCATGGCCCGCAAAGCGGCCCGCACCATCGCCCGCAGTCGAGCCCGCGCCATCGGCCGCGCGATGGCCCGCATCGGGGCCCGCGCCACGACCTTCCCCAAAGACCCGACGAGACGCCGATGACCGCGTTCCTCTGCATCCGCGACCTGCATCAGCGCTACGGCGGCCGGGCGATCCTGGAGCGGATATCGCTGGACGTGATCGAAGGGGATTTCGTCGCCGTTGTCGGCGCGTCGGGCTGTGGCAAGTCGACGTTCCTGCGCCTGCTCTTGGCCGAGGAACAGCCCACCGCCGGCAGCATCTCGCTCGACGGCAAGCCGCCCGCGCGCGAGCCCGGGCGGGACCGCGGCGTAGTGTTCCAGCGCTACTCGGTGTTCCCGCACATGACGGTGCTGGGCAACCTGATCGCGGCCCAGGGCCTGGGCGCCAACATCCTGGGTGCGCTGTTCGGCCGGGCCCACGCCGATGCCGGGGCCCGCGCGCGCGCGATGCTGGAACGGATCGGGCTGGCGCATATGGCCCGGGCCTATCCGGCGGCGCTGTCGGGGGGCATGCAGCAGCGGCTGGCGATTGCCC
>JBCCMW010000517.1:0-1852 GCA_039026175.1 Pseudomonadota bacterium | reverse complement strand
GGGCGTCGGCGTCCGGCGTGCCCGCTGGAGCCTGCGTCAGCCACCCGGGGCGTCGGCGTCCGTCGTGCCCGCTGCATCCTGCGTCAGCCACCCGGGGCGTCGGCGTCCGGCGTGCCCGCGAAGGGCAGGCCATAGAGCGCGACGCCGGCCAGCCACAGCAGCAGCGCCGCACCCAGCAGCAGCGCCCAGGCCCGCCAGGCCAGTACCAGCGCGCGGTCGATGTCGTCGACCGTCGGCGGGCGGGTCGCACCGCCGTTGATCCAGGGCTCCTCGGTCGGTCGGCCGTCGTAGCTGCGCGGGCCCGAGAGCCGGATGCCGAGGCTCGCGGCCATCGCCGCCTCGGGCCAGCCGGCGTTGGGACTGCGGTGCAGCGGCGCGTCCGTCAGCATCACCTCGACGGCCCGGCGCCCTCCGCCCACCGCCGCGATGGCCAGGCCCGACAGGCGCGCAGGGATCCAATTGACCAAATCGTCGACCCGGGCCGAGGCCCAGCCGAACGCCTCGTGGCGCGGCGTGCGGTGGCCGATCATGCTGTCGGCGGTATTGATCGCCTTGTAGACAGCGATGCCCGGCAGGCCGGCGACGGCGAACCAGAAGGCGGGCGCCACCACCGCGTCCGAGAAGTTTTCGGCCGCCGATTCGACCGATGCGCGCACCACCGCCTCGCGGTCCATCGCGCGCACGTCGCGGCCCACGATGTGCGCCACCGCGGCGCGCCCGTCGTCCAACGAGCGACGCAGCCCCCCGGCGACGGCGCGCACATGTTCGATCAGGCTGCGGTGGGCCAGCAGCACTGCCGCCAGCGCGACCTCGAGCACCCCGTGGAACAGCGAAACCGACAGGAACAGCGAGAGCGCGCCGACCACCGCGATCAGGACGACCAGCGCGAAGGCCCCCTTGAGCCGGCGCGCGCGGCCGCGGTTCAGCCCCTCGTCCAGCATGTCGATCAGCCGGCCCATCAGCACCACCGGATGCGGCACGCGCTGCCACAGCGCCCGCGGCTCGCCGATCAGGGCATCCAGGACCAGGGCAAGGGCGAGCATCGGCGGACCTCCGTCGCGGCGGCGCCGGATCGGGGGCGACGCGCGCCGCTGCGATAGCCGACCCGGCGCCCCCCGCCCATCCCCCAGACGCCCGACAGTGCCCGCAGGCAACGGCGCGCCCGCCCGCCCGACCGCCCGCCCGATCGCCCGTCTCAACGACCGCACGACCGCCCGACGCCCGACCGTCCGGGGGGGCATAGCCGGTATGCGCGCGATCCGGCCGCAGAGCGCTTGCGGGGACAGGCCGGTCGTCTATTTATGACAGGAACATTGACCCAAATTGCCGCCGCCCCACCGCGGGCGCCATCGCGCGCCCAACCGCGCACCCCGGCATCGCACACAGGAGCAGGGCATGGCCCACCCCGAGCGCTTCGTCTTTCCGGTCGTGATGGCGACGATGATGTCGGGCAATGTGTTTTTGGTGATCATCCCCAACCAAAGGGTGGTGGTGGCGGATCTTAAGGCCGGACGCACGCCAGACGGCCGCTACGGCGAGATTGCAAAGCTGCGCTCCACCCACAACAATTACCTGACCTTGCCGGTCGTCTTGATGATGATCTCAAACCACTACCCCATCGCCTTTGGCCATCCCCATTCCTGGGTTTTGATCGCGATCATTCTCATCATCGGCGCCGTGGTGCGGCAGTGGTTCAACGCCCATGAAAGCGGCGCCCATGGGCTTAAGATGCAGTGGCAGTGGCCCATGGCGGCGATCCTAGCCCTCTGCCTGATGTGGTTTTCCAGCTGGCGGCCTGACCTTGCTAAGGCTCTGACGGCGGATGTGGCGCCGGCTGCGGCGGTGGAGATTG
>JBCCMW010000516.1:0-1871 GCA_039026175.1 Pseudomonadota bacterium | reverse complement strand
GCGGCGGCGCGTCGGGCGCGGCCGAGACCGCGCCCGAGACCGCGGCCGAGCCGCAGGCCGAAGCGTCGGCCGACCCCCCCGTCCCGGTGTTCGACGGCCACAATGACACGATCCTGCGGCTCGAACTCTCGGCCAGGTTGGGCCGGCCCCGCGCTTTTGCGGCCCTCGACCCGGTGCGCCACGGCGGCTGGCGCGAGCGCCGGTTGGACATCGACCTGCCCCGGGCGCGCCAGGCGGGCTTTGCCGGGGGCCTGTTCGCGATGTTCACCCCCTCGGCGATGGCGCTGGCCGGCACCGCGGTCGAGCGCGCCGACAAGCCCGAGGAGAACGGCGCCGAACTCTCGAACGCCGGCGTCGACGAGGGGCCCGCGCTCGTCTTTACGATGGCGATGTTCGCGCGCCTGCGCCGCCTGGCCCGCGCGCTGCCCGACGATCTGGCTGTGGTGTCCGATACGGCGGGCATCCGCGCGGCGATGGCCGAGGGCCGGATCGCGATGGTGCCGCACATCGAGGGGGCCGAGTGCATCGGCCCCGACCTCTCGGCGCTGGAGATCCTGCATGCGGCGGGGCTGCGCTCGCTGGGCCCCGTCTGGTCGCGTGCCAACATCTTCGGCCATGGCGCGCCGATGGCTGCGCAGCCCGAGCTGGACCCCGGCGAGGGGCTGAGCGATCTGGGCCGTGCGCTGGTGTCGACGTGCGAGGCGATGGGCATCCTGGTCGACTGCGCGCACCTCACCGAGCGGGGTTTCTGGGACGTGGCCGAGGTGACGGACCAGCCGCTGGTGGCCTCGCACTCCAACGCCCACGCGATCGCACCCTCGGCGCGCAATCTCACCGACAAGCAGCTCGACGCGGTGGCCGAGCGGGGCGGGCTGGTGGGTCTCAACTTCCACGTCGCCTTCCTGCGTCCCGACTGCCGGCACAATATGGATACCGGCTTCGACGTGATGCTGCGCCACGTCGACCATCTGCTGGCGCGCCTCGGCGAAGACGGCGTGGCCCTGGGGTCCGATTTCGACGGCTGCATGCTGCCCCGCCCGATCAACGACGTGACCGGGCTTACCCGGTTGGTCGAGGCGATGCGCCGGCACGGCTATGGCGAGGCGCTGATCGCCAAGATCGCGCGCGACAACTGGCTGAACCTGTTGGCCCGGGTGATCGGCTGAGGGCAGCCTGCGCTCAGCCCGGCACGTCGGGCGACATGAAACGGACTTCGAAGAGCCCGTAACCCGTGGGCCCTTCCGAGAAGAGGTGCAGGCCGACCCGGTGCGACGGCAGCCCCTCGATCCCCAGCGAGGCGAGGTCTGCGGTATCGCCGTCGCCGATGGCCTGCTCGGTGACGTGGTTCGCCAGCGCGGTCAGCATATCGATCAGCGCCTGGTCCGGCGCGTCGGCCACCACGAACAGGGCAAAGCGCAGCCCCTCGCGGCTGGCGGTGTCGTGCAGGTGATAGGGCTCGTAGGTGACGAAGAGCCCGATCTCCGCCTTCGTCTTGAAGCTCACGCCGAAGATCAGGTGCGGCGAGACCAGCGTCTCCTCGTCGAGCGGGCCGTAGCGCGCGACCAGCGGCGCCAGCAGCTCGTCGTAAATGTCGAACGGATCGTCGGCCTGCTCCAGCGCACCCATGATCGCCTCCCCCGTGCCGGGCCCGTGCTTGCCCCGAGCCCGCCCCGTGCCTGCCCCGTCTCCATCCCGTGCCCGCCCCGTGCCTGCCCCGTGCCTGCGCCGTGCTTGCCCCGTCTCCATCCCGTGCCCGCCCGTCAGTGCCGTCGGCAGGTCTCGCATCGACGACCTTGGGTGCTATGGGAATGCGGCGGCACGATGGTGCGCCAGGCGTCTCGGCGTCGGCTGGCTTTCGCTTTCGCTTTCGC
>JBCCMW010000515.1:0-1872 GCA_039026175.1 Pseudomonadota bacterium | reverse complement strand
TCTCGGATCTTCTGCAGGCCGTAGGCGGCGACCTTCTGCGTCGCCGCGCGGGTCAGCGCGCCCTTCTGCCAGACCGTCTTGCCGTACCAGCCGCCCGCATAGGCTTCGACGATCCGCGAAGCCTCGGTGCAGTGCCTGGCAAGGGCGGCGTCCAAGGCGCGCCGGGCGGCATCCGTCTCGAACCGCCGGCCCGGGCCGACATGATTGGCGAGTTCCCGGCTGAGATAGTAGTCGAGCACTCGCCCCGTCAGCCGCGCATAGAACTGACGCGCCAGCCCGGCAAAGCGGTCCCCGCTCGCCAGCCGGCCCAGGGCCGAGCGCACGTCGGCCGGTTCGGCGGCGCCCCACAGTCGGCGCACCTCTACGGCTTGGCGACCGACCTAGAGCCGATGGAGGCGTCGCCCCAAGCGCTCTTCTCTTTCTTCGAGACGCACCCCGGCGTCGGCGGGCTCGGCTGGTATCCGAACCATGGCTTCGTGCACGTCGACGTGCGCCCGAACGGCCTCGTCACCTGGGAAGGCTGACGGTCACCGCGCCTCCAGAACAATAGCAATCGCGAACCCTGTGGCGGCGATCACCAGCGCGATGCCGACGAGGATCTGTGCCTTGTCATTCATCCGTTTCTCCTTGTGCGCAGGGTGTGCGCAGGGATTTTCGGCGCGTTCTGGGCGTTGCCGTAACCCATTGAAATTACTGGTGCCGGCTGAGGGGCTCGAACCCCCGACCCCCTGATTACAAATCAGGTGCTCTACCAGCTGAGCTAAGCCGGCCCCGGGGCGGACCCTACGCCGGGCGGCAGCGGTGCTCAAGCGGACCCGGGCGAGGCGCGGTCGACGCCGGACGCCGCGTTTGCGCGGACGGACGACACGGCAGCTTGGGCACGGCGGGAGGCGCGGCAGCCTCGCGGTTGACCGAGCGCGGATGCGGCCGTAGGCGGGCAGCCTATAGTGCAGCGCAATCCGGCCGGCCGGCCGCGGAGGGCACCATGGGCGGCAAAGCTCCGCGCTCGTTCCAGGAGATCCTGATGCGCCTCTCGGCCTATTGGGCCGGGCAGGGGTGCGCCGTCCTGCAGCCCTATGACATGGAGGTGGGTGCGGGCACCTTTCACCCGGCCACGACGCTGCGCGCCCTGGGGCCCCGGGCCTGGGCCGCCGCCTATGTCCAGCCCTCGCGCCGGCCCACGGACGGGCGCTACGGCGACAGCCCCAACCGATGGCAGCACTACTACCAGTTCCAGGTGCTGATGAAGCCCAGCCCCGAGGACCTGCAGGAGCGTTACCTCGGCTCGCTCGCCGCCATCGGGCTGGACGCGGCCACCCACGACATTCGCTTTATCGAGGACGATTGGGAGAGCCCGACGCTGGGCGCCTGGGGTCTCGGCTGGGAGGTGTGGTGCGACGGCATGGAGGTCTCGCAGTACACCTATTTCCAGCAGGTCGGCGGGCACGACTGTCGGCCCGTCAGCGGCGAGCTCACCTATGGATTGGAGCGGCTGGCGATGTACGTCTTGGGCTATGACGACGGCAATCTGATGCCGTTCAACGACCCGGACGACCCGATCCCGCTGACCTATGGCGACGTCTTCCAGGATGCCGAGGCGCAGTATGCGCGCTGGAACTTCGACGTCGCCGACACCGAGATGCTGATGCGCCACTTCCGCGATGCCGAGAGCGAGTGCCACGCCATCCTGCAGCAGCCGGCGGACGATCCCAAGACCGGGCGGCGCATCGTGATGGCCCAACCGGCCTATGACCAATGCATCAAGGCGAGCCACCTGTTCAACCTGCTGGACGCGCGCGGGGTGATCAGCCCGACCGAGCGCCAAGCCTACATCGCGCGCGTCCGCGCCCTGGCCAAGGCCTGCGCCGACGC
>JBCCMW010000514.1:0-1935 GCA_039026175.1 Pseudomonadota bacterium | reverse complement strand
CGCGCCCGGCAGGGCGAGCGCCGGGCAATCGCGCGCCCGGCAGGGCGGGGCCTGGGCGATTGCGCGCCCGGCGGGGCGGGGCGCGGGCGCGCTGTGCCGGGCGGCGCAGAGCACGGACCTTACCCAACGGCCTCCCCGATGGCAGGCCCGATGGCGGCCCCAATGTCATCGACGGCGGGGCGATGCGGCGCCGCGACAGCGCCCTTCTGTGCCGCGGACCGCGCGCCGGGGCTTGCCCAAGCCTGTCGGTGGCCTAGCGTGGAATAGAAACCGGGATGCCGGGCCGGGCGGATGGCGCCCGGTCCCGGTCGACCGAGACGGTGGCGAGGGAGACCGACCATGCACCGTGTCCGCACTGCCCTGCCCGACTGCCGCCACCGCCGGCCGGCGCGGGGATGGCGCTGGCCCGCCCTGGCCCTGGCGATGCTCGTTGCGGCGTGTGCAGCGCCCACGCCCTCGGTCGATCGGGTCGCCCCGGTCGCCGGAGCGCCGCAGCCCGCCGGTCTGGTGTGGGACGTCGCCCGGGGCGAGGCCATCGCGCCCGCCACCCTGGTCGATCGGCTGGCCGACGCCGACATCGCCGTGCTGGGCGACCGGGCGGGCAACCCCGCACACCACATCCGCCAGGCCTGGCTGGTCGCCGCCCTCGATCCGGTGGGCGTGGCCGTCGGCGCCGTGCCGCAGGGGTCGGAGAATGGCATCGCCGTGTTCCGCGCAGAGGGCGGCGCGCCGGGCGACATCGGCCCGGCCATCGGCTGGGCGCGGCTGGGCGTGCCCGACTGGGTGCTCTATCGCCCCATTTTCGAGGCCGCGGCCAACGCCGCAATCACCGGCGGGCGCCAGCCGCGCGCCGTGCTGGCCCGGGCGATGCGCGACGGGGCGGCCGCCGCCTATGGCCCGGGGGCGGCGCAGGTCGGGCTGACCCAGCAGCTGCCGCCGGGCGAGCGGGCGGCGCGCGACGCCGACATCGGCGCGGCCCTGTGCGAGGGACTGCCGGCCGATCAGGTCGCCTCGATGATCGAGGCGCTCCGGTTCCGCGATGCCCGCCTCGCCGACGCAGCACTCCGCGCCCGCGCCAAGGGGATCGATCGGGATCTGTTGGCCGGTGCCACGCGGCCGGCGCGGGCGGTGCTGATCGCGGGCAACAGCAACGCCCGGCGCGACCGCGGCGTGCCTGCGTACTTGGCCAGCCTGGCGCCGGGGCTGCGGGTCGCGACGTTGGGGCAGATCGAAGTGCGCGCCGGCGCGCTGGCGCCCGAAGCCTATCCGGACGTCGCCCTCTACGATTATGTCTGGTTCTCGGCGCCGTTCCTGGGGCCTGCCGCCCGCTGCGGCCAGACGCAGCCGGGCTGAATTCGAGCCCCAGGCACGGCCCCTTCCCCAGTCACGGCCCCAGCGCCAGTCACGGCGCCGGCGCGAGTCTCTGCCCCGGTCGATGCCCCAGTCGCTGCCCCAGTCACGGCCCCAGTCGCTGCCCCGGTCGCAACGGACGCTCAGCCGGCGCGGCGAACCCAAAAGGTCAGCGTGCCGTCGGGGTCGCTGGCGCTGTCGACGAGCGCATGACCCTGCTCGTTGCAGAAGTGGGGCACGTCGACCAGCGCGGCCGGGTCGTCGGCCACGACCTTCAGCACCGCGCCCGCCTTCATCGCCATAAGCCGCTTGCGGGTCTTGAGCACGGGCAGCGGGCACAGCAGCCCGCGCGCGTCCAGCTCGGCGTCGTGGGCCGGGCCGGGCGGCGGCGGGCCCGCCGTCGAGACGCCGTCTGTGCCGTCGTTCTGCATCGCCTCCGGCTAGCGCCGTTGCCGGCCGGGCGCAAGCGCGGGTGCCTTGCGGCCCGGGGCCGGGCGTCGTAGCGACGCGCCATGGCTCTGCCTCCGCAGCATCCCGCCCCGCGCGCGTGCCGGTTCACGACGCTGGCCGTGGCGGCGGCGCTCG
>JBCCMW010000513.1:0-1947 GCA_039026175.1 Pseudomonadota bacterium | reverse complement strand
CCGGCCGGCACGCCCGGGGGCGGCGGCAGCGGGATAGCGCGGTCGGCGGTTCTTGGCCATGGCGGTCGCGGGCGTGCGGGTCGCGGCGCGGTCAGGGCGGGCCGGGCGGATAGTCGGGCCCCGGGATCCGCCGCGGCCAGACGCGCAGCGCCGTGCGGCCCAGCACCGTCTCGGGCGCGTGGCGGGCCACCAGAAACGCCATCGGGATTCCGCTGGCCGTGAGCACCGCCAGCACCCCATCGGCGCGCAGCCCCAGCGCAACCAGCACCCCCACCACCGCTGCCGAGGCCACGATGAAGCTCGAGTCGATCACGTTCGAGGCGGCGATGTACTGCGCCCGCGCGCTGGGCTCGGCCGTCTGCTGCAGGATCGCGTTCAGCGGCGTGACATAGGCGCCCGCGCACGCCGAGATCAACACAAAGTCGACCAGCACGCGCCACCCCGCCGGATCGGCAAAGAATGTCGCGCGATCCATCAGCTCGGCCGGCGGATCGCCCGGCGTGGCGAACCAAAGCTCGATGGCCATCACCCCCATGCCCAGTGCGCCATAAGGCGGCAGCGCGATCAGCGACCGTCCGCGGCTGAGGCGTTCGGACAGCAGCGCACCGATCGCCACGCCCACCGAGAACGCCGCCAGCAGCACCGTCAGCACACCCTCGTCGGCGCCCAGCACCTCTTTGGCATAGGCCGGCAGCAGCGACAGGAAGGTAGCGCCCAGGAACCAGAACCACGAGATGAAGAACAGCGTGCGGAACGCCGGGCGGTTGCCCGCCACCCGCTGCATCAGCCGCCAGATGGCGCGCGGGAACACCCAGTCGACCGGGGGCCGTGCCACCCCGGGCGCCGGCGGGGCGGGCGGCGCGAAGAGGCTCGAGACGAAGCCGATCACCGCCACGGCCACCACCACGGCCGAGACGACCGTCACGCCCTGGTCGGTGAGGATCAGCTCGTTGCCGAGGATGGTGCCGAAGATGATGGCCAGGAACGTCGATCCCTGCACCAGCCCGTTGCCGCCGATCAGCTCGCGTGGCGCCAGGTACTGCGGCAGCACCGAGTATTTGATCGGCGCGAACATCGCCGACTGCGCACCCATCAGGAACAGCACGAAGTACAGGAAATAGATGTTCTGGGTGTGGTAGCCGATGACGGCCAGGCCCATCACCACGATCTCCCACGCCTTGACCCAGCGCATCAGACGCGCCTTGTCCAGGCGGTCAGCGATCTGGCCGGCGGTGGGTGTGACGATCGCGAAGGGCAGGATGAACAGCGCCGAGGCGATGACGCCCAGCATCGCGATCGGCGTCTCCATCTGATCGGCCAGCCGGTAGGTGACGAGCGCTACGAAGGCCTTCTGGTAGACCTGGTCGTTGAAGGCACCCAGGAACTGCACCATGAACAGCGGCAGGAACCGCCGGGTGCCGAGCAGCGCGAACTGCTTGCGCCCCTCCTCGTCGTCCCAACCGTCCGTCAAGGCGGCAACGGCGCCACCCGCCGTCCCGTGCGGCCGAGCGCCGCTAGGCGCACCCGCGCCCGGCACGGCATCCGACCGATCGCCAGGCTGGGAGTTCGGGGCAGACTTTGGGCCCAGGGACGGCCCGGGGTTCGGGCCCGGGTGTCCCACCGTGTCTGGCCCGACGTCGGCGCCGGTTCCGACGCCCGCGCCCGGGCTGCTGGCGCCATCCGACGGATCGGCCATCTGCTGCTCCCTCTGCGGCTGCGCCCGTCGCATGGCGTGGGCGCCCACGGTCGTCAAGGCAGATGGGGCACCCACCCCCCTTGTCCCGCCGCCCGAGCCCGGCCCCTTGGTGCCGCCGCTCGTGCCCGCCCCCCGTGCCGCGCCTTTGGGCCACGTGCCGGCGCCGGCGCCGAGCGGCGACGCGCAGGCTGCCGCGCCGATCGGCGACGAGCAGGCTACCGCGCCGATCGACGACGAGTGCTACGTGTGTT
>JBCCMW010000512.1:0-1961 GCA_039026175.1 Pseudomonadota bacterium | reverse complement strand
TGCGCGACGCCAAGCTCTACGAGATCGGCGCGGGCACGCAGGAAATTCGGCGCATGCTGATCGGGCGCGAGCTCTTCCAGCAGACCGCCTGACCCCGCCGCTGGCGCCGAGGCCTTGCGCTGCTGCGCGCGTGCCACGGCGTCGTCGGGCATGGTTGGGTTGGTGCCGCCTGCCGCACCCGCTAGCGTCGTGCGCAGGGGTCTAGCGGAGGCGTGTTGCGATGGAATACTTCGACCTCGGTACCTACTCCCGGCCGCTCGGTGTGGCGCCGGACGCGCAGCGCTGGTTCGACCGCGGCATGGTCTGGCTGTTCGGCTACAACCACGAGGAAGCGGTCGTCTGCTTCGAGCGGGCGATCGCCGCGGACGCCGGCTGCGTGCTGGCCCACTGGGGCATCGCCTATGCGCTGGGCCCCAACTACAACAAGCCGTGGGAGGTGTTCGCGCCCGAGGAGAAGGCCCCGGCGCTGACCCGCGCGCACGCGGCGCTGGCCGCCGGCCGGGCGCTGGACCGCGCCACCCCGGCCGAACGCGCCCTGCTGGACGCCCTGGCCGCGCGCTATCCCACGGACCCCGAGATCGAGGACTACCAGCCCTTTAACGAGGGCTTCGCCGCGGCGATGGCGCCGGTCTACCGGGCGCACCCGAACGACCTGGACATCGCCTTCGTCTATGCCGAGGCGCTGATGAACCGCACGCCCTGGCAGCTCTGGGATTTCCGGCGCGGCGTGCCGAACCCTGACGCCTCGACGCCCGAGGCGATGGCCGTGCTGGAGCGCGCGTTCGACACCGACCCCGCCGCCTGGGACCACCCGGGGCTGCTGCACATGTACATCCACCTCATGGAGATGTCGCCGCACCCCGAGCGGGCGCTCCGCCACGGCGACCGGCTGACCGGGCTGGTGCCGGATGCGGGGCACCTGGTGCACATGGCCACCCACATCGACGTGCTGTGCGGCGACTACCAGAACGTGCTGGCGCGCAACTTGGCGGCGGCCGCGGTGGACGCGCGGTTCAAGGCGTATGCGGGCGGGGCGAACTTCTACGCGCTCTACCGCATCCACAACATGCACTTCGCGCTCTACGGCGCGATGTTCCTGGGCCAGAAGGCTGCGGCGCTGGAGGCGGCGACGCGCCTGCGGGCCGAGGTGCCGGACGAGGTGGTGCGCGTCTATCCCGACCTGTTCGAGACGTTCGTAGCCGCCCTGCCCCACGTCTATGTCCGCTTCGGCATGTGGGCCGAGATGCTCGAGGTGCCCCAGCCCGAGGATGTCGCGCTCTACACCACGACCAACGCGCTGATCCTGTACGCCCGGGCCATCGCGCTCGCCAACCTCGGCCGCCATGCCGAGGCAGACGATGGGCGCGCTGCCTTCGACGCCGCCTATGCCGCGGTGCCCGAGGAGCGCATGCTGTTCCAGAACAGCGCGCGCGACGTGCTGGCGATCGCCGAGGCGATGATGCTGGGCGAGCTGGCCTTCAAGGCCGGGCGGCGCGAGGAGGGGCTCGGCCATCTGCGCCGCGCCGTCGCGCTGGACGACGGGCTGATGTACGAAGAGCCCTGGTCCTGGCCCCAGCCCGCGCGCCACGCCCTGGGCGCGCTGCTGATGGAGGCGGGGCAGCTGGAGGAGGCCGAGGCGGTCTACCGCGCCGACCTGGGGCTGGACGACGCCCTGCCCCGGCCCAGCCAGCATCCGCGCAACGTCTGGGCCCTGCACGGGCTGGACGAATGCCTGGCCCGGCGGGGCGAGACGGCCGAGCGTCCGCACATCGCGGCCCTCCTGGACCAGACGCTGGCCCGGGCCGACGTGCCGATCCGGGCAAGCTGCCTGTGCCGCGCGGCGGCGTAAGCCGGGTTCCCGGGCTTCCGGCGCGCCCACGGCACTGCGAATATCGCCGCCCCCAGCCCCCGGAGCCGCCAAGACCGACATCCCAACCGCCCTCGACCCCCCCCCGGCCCAC
>JBCCMW010000511.1:0-1979 GCA_039026175.1 Pseudomonadota bacterium | reverse complement strand
TTGTGATAGCGCCAGAGCCGGGGCGCCTCGGGCTCGGTCAGCGGCTTGCCGTCCACCTCGACCCGGTCCGCAGGCCCGACGGTGACGGCCGGGGTGTCGAGCCTGCGCCCGTTCAGCCGCACCCGCCCCTCGGCGATCAGCCGCTCGGCATCGCGGCGCGAGGCGACGCCGGCCCGGGCGATGCGCTTGGCGATGCGCTCGCGCTCGCCCTCACCCTCGCCCGTCCCGCTGCCCGTCCCGCTGCCCGTCCCGCTGCCTGTCCCGCTAGCCGACCCGCTACCCGTCCCGCTGGCAGACCTGCCGCCGGACCTGCCGCTGGTCCCGCCACCGGTTCCTGCCGCACGCCTGTGGCGTCCCGCGTCTCCCGAGCTTGCCATGGGTCGCCATCTCCTCGCCGCGTGGTCTGCCGCCCGCGATGGCCCGGGCGCCGGCCCGGTCGCTCTACACCCAACCGGGGCCCGGCGGCGATGGATGACGCCACATGGCGCGGCATGGCCAGCCCGGTCAAGGCGCCACGACCGGCCCAGGCGCAGGCCCCGCGACCGGGTGCGCCGAGCCTCTTACGCAGGAACCTAGGGCCGCGCGGTTCCGCCGGCCGCTTTCGGCGAAGGCTGGCTCAGGATCTGGAAGGCAGGCAGAGTGCGGGTTGGTGGGCGCAGTGCCCCACCCGCCCCACCGGCCATGGAGCGAGGACGATGTGCGTGCCTGCCTCCCCTCCCCAACCCGGCGCGACCTCTGCCCGTGCCGCAGCCCCAGACGACGGCCGTCACCCGGGGCGCGTTCGCCGTGCGGACCTCGGCGACGGCGCGATGTTCGGCCGGGCGCGGCGGACGCCGATGCTGCGGAGCGGCGCCACGCTCAGCGAGCCCGAACCGTGACCGCGGCGGACGGTCCCGGCGCCGATGCGCCCCGGCCCCCCTTCGCCAGCCACATGGCGCGCGCGCTGGCCGAGGCCGAGGCGGCAGCCGCGCGGGGCGAGACCCCGGTCGGCGCCGTGCTCGCCGATCCCGCGGGCCGGATCCTGGCAGCCGATGGCAACCGGGTACGCGAACGCGCCGACCCCACGGCCCACGCCGAGATCCTGGTGATCCGCGCCGCGGCCCGGGCGCTGGGCGCCGAGCGGCTGACGGGCTGCTCGTTGACCGTCACGCTGGAGCCCTGCGCGATGTGCGCCGGCGCCATCGCCCACGCCCGCATCGCCCGGCTCTACTATGGCGCCGAGGACCCCAAGGGCGGCGGCGTCGCCCACGGCGCCCGGGTGTTCGCCCAGCCCACCTGCAACCACCGCCCCGAGGTCTACGGCGGCATCGGCGAGCGCCGGGCGGCTGCGCTGCTCCGCGATTTCTTCGCCAGTCGTCGCTGAGCGGCGGGCCGATCCGTCGCCTCGCCAAATCCGGCGGCGCGGCGTACACCGGCGCCATGGCAGAGATCGAGACCGATATCCTGGTCGCAGGCGGCGGCATCGCCGGGCTCACCGTCGCCGCGCGCCTGGCGGCCGAGGGCTTCCGCGTCGTCGCCGTCGACCCCCGACCCACCGGCCAGATGCCCGAGGACGAGGGTGCTGACCGGCGCACCACCGCGTTCCTGATGCCGGCGGTCGAGACCTTCCGCCGCGCCGGTGCCTGGCCCCGGCTGGTCGCCGAGGCCACGGCGCTGAATGGGATGCGCATCGTGTCGGCGGCCGGCGGCACTGGGCTCGGCCCGCGCGGGACAAGCCGCGCCCAGGGCCCCAAGCCCCGCGCCGAAGCGCTGTTCGACGCGGGCGAGCTCGGCGACGCGCCGTTCGGCTACAACGTGGTCAACACCGCCGCGCGCACCGCCCTCGCCGCCGCGCTGGCCGAACGCGCGCATGCGCGCGCCATCGAGGGCCGCCGCGTGATGGCCGCGCGCCGCCGCCTCTCGGGCGCGATGGCCGAGCTGGACGACGGCACCTGGATCGCAGCGCGCCTGATCGTCGCCGCCGACGGGCGCGACAGCCC
>JBCCMW010000510.1:0-2005 GCA_039026175.1 Pseudomonadota bacterium | reverse complement strand
CTTTCGGCCAGTGGGCCGGGCCCCGCGACTCCCGGATCGCCGCCCACCGGATCGCCGCCCACCGGATCGCCGCCCACCGGATCGCTGCCAGTCGGATCGCTCCCAGTCGGATCGCTCCCAGTCGGATCGCTACCAGTCGGATCGCCGCTTACTGGGCCTATGCCCGCCGGATCGCCGCTCAGCGGGCCGCTGCCGACTGGGCCGTTGGCGTCGCAGCCGCCGCCGGCGTGGCTGGCATCTTGGGGGTCGCCGCTCACCGGCCGCCCGATCCGGCCATGCCGTCGGCCGCGGGGGTGCCGCGCGCCGCGTCGGATGCTGCGGGCGAGCCGCCGCCCGCGGCGGAAGCCTCACGCTCCAGCCGGTCGAGCAGGGCGGCGGCGGCGGCGCGCTCGGCCTGGCGCTTGCCCGCGGCGGCACCCTCGGCGGTCAGCGTCTCGCCGTCCGGGCCGTCGACGCTGACCTCGACCTCGAAGCGCGGCGCATGGTCCGGCCCCGTGCGCCGACGCTCGGCATAGCGCGGCAGGCCCAGCCCGCGCGCCTGGGCCCAGGCCTGCAGCGCGCTCTTGGCATCGGTCGCCGCCGTCTCGGCCGCGTGCAGCCGCGCCGCCCAATGGCGCCGGATGAACGCCTCGGCCGCCGGCAGCCCGCCGTCCAGGTAGAGCGCCGCGATCACCGCCTCCATCGCGTCGGCCAGGATCGCGGTCTTGCGCCGCCCGCCCGACAGGTTCTCGGACCGCCCCAGCACCAGGTGCTGGCCGAGGCCGATCTCGCGCGCCACGTCCGCCAGCGTCTCGCGCCGCACCAGCGCATTCAGCCGCGGCGCCAGCCCGCCCTCGGCCTCGTCGGGATAGGCCTCGATCAGCGCGCCGGCGATCACCAGGCCCAACACCCGGTCGCCCAGGAACTCCATGCGCTGGTTGTCGGGCCGCGCGGGCCCGGCCGCCGAGGCATGGGTCAGCGCCTCGCCCAACAGCGCGCGGCGCCGAAAACGATAGCCGAGCCGCGCTGCCGCTGCGGCCAGATCGCGCTCGCTGCCGGGCCGCGCGGGCATCACTCGACCCACGCGAAGCTGCGCGACGGCGCGCCCAGGTTGGTGTGGATCATCACCACCTCGCCGACCACCGCATCCACGGCCACGGGCCCGACCATGCCAAAGCGGCTGTCCAGCGCGTTGTCGCGGTTGTCGCCCAGGATCCACAGCATGCCCTGGCCCAGATCGGTGGGCGGCACGTTGTCGGCGCGCGCGGGCGCGCTGCACCCGTCTCCGTCCGCTCGTCCCAGGCAGCCCTGAAAGTTGAGCACCACGTGCGGCAGGGCGCCGGGCAGCCGTTCGCGCCACCGCTCGCGCCGGCACGGCTCGCCCGGCGCCGCGGGGCCGCCGAGGCAACGCGGGCGCGGCGCGCCGGCACGGTCTGCGGGGATCTCCAGCACATCGTCCTCGATCTGCACGACCTCGGCCGCGGTACCGTCGATCACCGGCACCCCGTGGACCATCGCCACCGTCTCGCCCGGCAGGCCGATGACGCGGCCGATGCGCAGCGGCGGTGCGCCGCCGAGCGTGCCGCCCCCGGCTGTGCCGCCCCCGGCTGTGCGGCTCTCGTCCAGGCGATAGACGACAACGGCGCCGCGCCCGGGTTTGCCCGAGCGGGCCTGCGCAACCACCCGATCCCCCGGCAGAAGGTTGGGCGCCATCGCATCCGAGGGGACGATCAGATACCCGCCGGCACCGGCCATAACACGCCCGAACAGCGGCGGGCCCAGCACAAGCGCCGCCAGCGGCAGCCCGAACGCCAGCACGGCGATCAGGGCCCAGCGCTCCCGTCTCATGCGCCGCGTGCCCGGGCGTGGCGAACGGGCGCACACCCAGTGGCCCCGCGTCCCTGGGCGTCGCGAACGGTCGCACGCCCGGTGGCGACGCGTGCCCGGCCGGCGCGAACGGGCGCACGCCCGGTGGCCCCGCGTCCCTGGGCGGCGCGAACGGTGGCACGCCCGGTGGCCCCGCGTG
>JBCCMW010000509.1:0-2008 GCA_039026175.1 Pseudomonadota bacterium | reverse complement strand
TGACCGACCGCATCGTCACGCTGACCGAGCACTTTAAGACCCACAAGAAGGACAACCACTCGCGCCGCGGCCTGCTCAAGATGGTGTCGCAGCGGCGCAAGTTACTGGATTACGTAAAGGCCAAGGACGTCGAGCGGTACCAGACGCTGATCAAACGTCTTGGCATCCGCCGCTAAATCGAGACCGATGCGCGGCCGGCGCGGGAGCGACATGGTTCCCGCGCCGGTTTTGCGTATGCTCACGCGAATGGTGCAGTGCGCTGCGCCCTCGCGCCCGCCGGCTGGCCCCGATCGGTGCGGCCACGACGCGGGGCACGGGCCCGGCGCCGGCTGATCGTCCCCAGGGACCGGCCGCCGCCGCTGCCTGCCGGCCCGGATCATCGACCGGGCCCTTCGCGGGGGACCGCGCGACACGGGATACGACCCTGCCGCGCTTGCCCCCGCCCCGACGGCGCCAGGGGCGCCGGGCTCGCCGCCATGGGGGCTGCGGGCCGAGGCCAAGGAAGAGACATGTTCGAGATACAGAAAGAAGAGATCGAGTGGGGCGGCGAGACGCTGACGCTCGAGACCGGCCGCATGGCCCGCCAGGCCGACGGCGCCGTGTTGGCGACGCTTGGCGAGACCACGGTGCTGGCCACGGTGGTCTATGAGAAAAAGCCGAAGCTGGGCCTGGATTTCTTCCCGCTCACCGTCCACTACCAGGAGCGATACTACGCCGCCGGCAAGATCCCCGGCGGCTTTTTCAAGCGCGAGGCCAAGCCGACCGAAAAAGAGGTGCTGACCTCGCGGCTGATCGACCGGCCGATCCGGCCGCTGTTCGTGGGCGGCTTCAAGAACGAAACCCAGGTCATCGTTACGGTGCTGAGCCACGATCTGGAGAACGACCCCGACATCCTGGGCATGATCGCAGCGTCTGCCGCGCTCACGATCTCGGGCGCGCCGTTCCTGGGCCCGATCGCGGCCGCGCGGGTCGGCTACTCGGACGGCGAGTACGAGCTGAACCCGATCTGCGAGGACATGCACAAGCTGTCCGACAACGCCGAGCAGCGGCTCAACCTGGTCGTCGCGGGCACCAAGGACGCGGTGATGATGGTCGAATCGGAGGCTTACGAGCTGTCCGAGGAGGAGATGCTGGGGGCGGTGACGTTCGGCCACGAGGCGATGCAGCCGGTGATCGACGCCATCGTCCGCCTGGCCGAGAAGGCGGCCAAGGAGCCCTTCGACTTCCAGCCCGACGACCATGCCGCGCTGTTCGCCCGCGTGGCCGAGCTGGGCGAGGCCAAGGTGCGCGAGGCGATGGCCGTGCGCGACAAGCAGGAGCGGGGTGCCGCGATCAGCGCCGCGCACGATGCCATTTTGGCCGGTCTCAGCGACGACGAGAAGGCCAACGAGGGCGCGCTCAAATCGTGCCTCAAGGCGCTGGACAGCAAGGTGCTGCGCGGCGACGTGCTGGACGGCGGCAAGCGCATCGACGGGCGCGACCTGACCACGGTGCGCCCGATCGTCAGCGAGGTCGGCGTTCTGCCCCGCACCCATGGCTCGTCGCTGTTCACCCGCGGCGAGACCCAGGGGCTGGTGGTCACCACGCTCGGCACCGGCGATGACGAGCAGATCATCGACGCGCTGGAGGGCGAGGGCCGCGAGCGGTTCCTGCTGCACTACAACTTCCCGCCCTACTCGGTGGGCGAGGCCGGGCGCATGGGCCCGCCGGGACGCCGCGAGGTGGGCCACGGCAAGCTGGCCTGGCGCGCGCTGCAGGCGGTGCTGCCGCCGGCGACCGACTTCCCGTACACCATCCGCCTGGTGTCCGAGATCACCGAGAGCAACGGCTCGTCCTCGATGGCCACGGTCTGCGGCGGCTCGCTGTCGATGATGGACGCGGGCGTGCCGCTGAAGGCCCCCGTGGCCGGCGTCGCGATGGGCCTGATCCTGGAGGACGACGGCCGCTTTGCAGTGCTGACGGATATCCTGGGCGACGAGGACCATCTCGGCGACATGGACTTCAAGGT
>JBCCMW010000508.1:0-2027 GCA_039026175.1 Pseudomonadota bacterium | reverse complement strand
CGAGGCGCACGAGGGCGAGGACGAGCACGCGTTTTCCGCGCGCCTCGCCGCCGAACTGGACGCGATGATCGAGGCCGAGGGGCCCGAGACCGTGGCCGCCTTTATCGCCGAGCCGGTGATGGGCGCCGGCGGCGTGATCGTGCCGCCCGCAGGGTATTTCGAGGCGATCCAGCCGGTGCTGGACAAGCACGACGTGGCGCTGATCGATGACGAGGTGATCTGCGGCTTTGGGCGCACCGGCAACTGGTTCGGCGCCGAGACGGTGGGCATGCGCCCGCGCTCGGTGTCGATGGCCAAGCAGATGACCGGCGGCTACGTGCCGCTCTCGGCCGTGGCGATGGACCGCGAGATGGCCGAGGCCATCGAGGAGGGGTCGGGCAAGCATCCCGCGCTCGGCCACGGCTTCACCTACGGCGGCCATCCGCTGGGCTGTGCGGTCGCGGTCAAGGCGATCGAGATCTATCGCCGGCGCGACATCGTCGGCCATGTCCGCAGCATCGCGCCCGACTTCCAAGCCCGGCTGCGCCGCTTCGGCGACCATCCGCTGGTGGGCGAGGCGCGCGGTGTCGGCCTGGTCGGGGGGCTGGAGCTGTCGCCCGATCCCGCCGCCCGCGGCGCCTTCGCAGCGCCCGGCAAGGTGGGCAAGAAGGTCATGGACGAGATGCTGGCCCGCGGCGTGATCGTGCGCGCCATCGGCGACACGGTGGCCTTCTGCCCGCCGATGGTGATCGATCCCGACGGGATTGCCGAGCTGTTCGAACCGCTGGAGGCGAGCCTCGACGCCGCCTATGCCTGGGCCAGGGCCGAAGGTCACATCGCCTAGGCGCCCGCGCCCCCGCCCCTCGGCACTCGGGTCGGAGGGGGCCGGGGGCCTGGTGTGTGGCGCCTGGGGCTTGTGGACTGGGGCCCGGGCCTGGCGACTGGGGCCTGGCGACTGGGGCCTGGCGACTGGGGCCTGGCGACTGGGGCCTGCAGGTCGGCGCGTGAGAGCACCCGGGCCGGCCCGGTCCATTCACACGCAACACGTGTGCGCTGCACGCAGCGGTAGCGCCTGGCCGGGTTTCCGGCCGGCAGACGGTCCCGCAGATCGAAACCGTCCACATTTAACCACACGCTAAGCATGGAAATCCTTGCTCGCTTAACGCGAGTCGGGCCACATTCCTGGCACGGAATGGGACGCTTGATCGCCCCTCAGTCGAATCCGTCGCGTTTCCGGTCGGAAGTTACGCATGGACCGCTCCAGGTTGCTGCGGTCGCGCCGTGCTTGAGCGCTAACGCTTTGTACATCAGTAAGGCAGGGCCGACGGCGGCGCGCGAAGCGACCGTCGATCCTGCGGGTTAAACCCGACGCCATGTGGTCGTCGGCCGGGGAGGACGCGTGGCGCCCAACGCGCACGCAGTCGGAGGCTACGCGATGTCGGACAAGCCAGCGCAAGACAGTCGTCTCTCGCACGCCGTGCCTTTCATCACGGGCGCTGCGGCCGGTTTCGGGCTGGTGGCGCTGCACATGGACGAGATGGTGCGGCTGTTGGGCGATACGGCGACGCTGATGATGGCGGGCGGCGGGCTGATGGCCGCTTTCCTGTGCCTGGTGGGACGGGTCAAGCTGTCGATGGCCCAGACAGCGCTGGTAGCGGCGACGCTGGGCACTGCGATGACCGTGGCGACCACGATGACCGACGACACCCGCGCCGATGGCGTCGTGCCGGCCGAGCGCCCGACGATCGAGCGCGAGGGACCGCGCCGCTTTGCCCCCACCGTGGGCAGCCTTGAACCGGGCGCGGCGCCCCGCGCGCCGGCCTTCGCCCACGGCTGAGGCGCGTCGACGCACCCCGGTCTGGCTCAAGCGTACGGCCCGACCGTCCTCTCCCGGTTTGTCGCGCTTGCGCCGATCCTGAACGGACGCCCGCCCAGCATGCTGTGGCCTGGCAGGTGTCGCGGCATGACGCCTCGGCGGCCACCCGGCTCCCACCGCCGCCCCCAACCCGCCCCGGCCCCGCCCCGACCCCGACCCGACCCCTGCCTCG
>JBCCMW010000507.1:0-2044 GCA_039026175.1 Pseudomonadota bacterium | reverse complement strand
CGCGCCACCCGACGCCCCCGCGCGCCCTACCGCGCCAACGACCGCTCCTGCGCGCCCTGCTGCGCCACCGAACGCCCCCGCGCGCCCTGCCGCGCCACCGAACGCCCCCGCGCGCCCTGCCGCGCCACCGAACTCCCCCGCGCGATGCGCCGTCAGTCCCGAGACCAGCCAGCGCAGCGCCAGCGTCGCTGCCGCCGCCGTCAGCAGGCCGTTGTTGCCAAGGCTCGCCGCCGCCAGCACCGTAGGCGCCGCCAAGGTGAGCGCGATGCCCCCGGGCAGGCCCCGCACCACCGGCGCCAGCGCCCACGCGAAGGCTGCCAGCGACAGCGCAGTATAAAGCGCGAAGGCCACCGAGTAGGGCAGCGCCCCGAACGGGGCTATGACCGCAGCCCAGGTCGGCGGGTACAGCCACAGCGGCTGCCACACGTAGCTCGCCCCCTCGGGCACCACCCAGGCCGGCGCCATCGCCGCACGGTCGAACGCCTCGGCCGCACGGCCCGCCAGCACCCGGCGCCCCACCTCCCAGAACACCGCAAAGTCGGAGGGCCATTTGTCCATGTGCGCGTACGAGCGGTTGAGCAGCAGCCCCATCCCGGCGCACCAGATCGCGATCGCCGTGACGTTGAGCGCGGCCAGCGCCCAGACGACCCATGCCAAGGCTCGTGTCACGGCATCCCCCTTGTGGCCCGCCCGATCCCGGCGCCCCCGGCCCTCCCCCGGCCGATAGGCGCGATCCCGCAGCGGGACATAGCGCGCGGCCCCGTCGCGTCCGCGCGCCCCCATCCTGTCGCCGACCGTCAGGCCCGAGCGACATGGCGAAATGAGGGCGAGACGGCCCGTGCCATGTCGACCGGGCCGCCTAGCCGACACCGCGCACGTGGCGGGCGAAGCACCGGCGGCGGCGGCTGGGCGCGGTCGGGGGGCGGGGATCGCCAAGGGGAAGGGGGTGGCTGGGGAGAAGCCGCAAAGGCTTCAACTCTAGCGTTCGGCAGGGGTCGGGCCGCGTCAAGGACAAGCCGCGTTGCGGTCGCCTGGCGGCGATCCTTGACCCGGCCCGCCCCCTGCGCCCGGCCCGACCTCTGCGCCCGGCCCGACCTCTGCGCCAATCCGACCCCAGCGCCCGGTGCGACCTCTGCCCCGGCCCGACCCCAGCGGCCCGCCCGACCTCTGAGGCCGGATCGCGGCTTTTGGCGTGGCGTGGGCGCCGACGGCGCGGCTGGCGGGCTTGGGAACGCGGGCCGGCAGCCTTGTTTTGAGGGGGCGCGGGGTGTAGGCGGTCGCTACTGAAACCTGCGGACGGGGGCGGGTGCGGGCGGGAGACATCCGTCCGGCATCCACCGGTTGGGGCCACGGCCTCTGACCCCCGGCCGAGCGGAAACCGGAAAGGACAAGCCCGATGGCGCTGCCTGACTTCAGCCTGCGTCAGCTCTTGGAAGCTGGCGTGCACTTCGGCCACCAGACGCACCGGTGGAACCCGCGCATGTCGTCGTTCATCTACGGCGAGCGCAACGGCATCCATATCATCGACCTCACCCAGACCGTGCCGCTGTTGGACGCCGCGCTGAACGCGCTGCGCGAGACGGTGGGCCGCGGCGGACGCGTGCTGTTCGTCGGCACCAAGCGCCAGGCGCAGCAGCCGCTGGCCGACGCCGCCCAGCGCTCGGCCCAGTACTTTATGAACCACCGCTGGCTGGGCGGGACGCTGACCAACTGGAAGACCGTGTCGAACTCGATCAATCGCCTGCGCGACCTGGACGACCGGCTGGAGGGCGGGGCCTCGGGCTTCACCAAGCGCGAGCGGCTGGGGCTGGAGCGCGAGCGCAACAAGCTGACCCTGTCGCTGGGCGGGATCCGCGAGCTGGGCGGGCTGCCCGACATGCTGTTCGTGATCGATACCAACAAGGAAGCGCTGGCCATCGCCGAGGCCAAGAAGCTGGGCATCCCCGTCGTCGCGATCCTGGACACCAACTGCGACCCCGACGGCGTCTCGTTCCCGATCCCGGGTAACGACGACGCCAGCCGGGCGATCGCGCTGTACTGCGAT
>JBCCMW010000506.1:0-2044 GCA_039026175.1 Pseudomonadota bacterium | reverse complement strand
GTCGGCGGCTTGGTCTGGGTCGGCGGCTTGGTTGGGGCCGGCGCGGCGCGCTCCTCCGCGCCGCCACGGGCGGCGGGCCCGGCGTCGCGTTTTCGCGGTGCGGCCGGCTTGGGCGGTGCATCGGCCTTCGCGATGGCCGGGCGCGATGCCCCGGACGCGGCGCCGGTTGGCGAGGCGCGCTGATCGAACTCCGGCAACCGGTGGCGGCGGGTCATGCGGCCTCCTCGTCACCCTGGTCGAGCCACTGGCGCAGCGTTGCCGCACTGTCGTCGGGCAGCTCGGCGACCGCGCGGCGCAGGGTCTCGCGGTCGGGCAGATGCAGCACGCGCGGGTCGAGCGTGCTCTCGGTGTCCTTGGCGTCGGCGCCCACCGTCGCGGCGGTCGCGAAGTCGGATCCCGCGCCGGCCTCGCCCGCGCTCGTCTCGCCCTCGATCGTCGAGCCGGGTAGGGCGGCGGCGTCGGGTCCGATGTAGACCGGCGACACGTCGCGCTGCGGGAACAGCAGTGGGCGCAGCACCGTGAACACGATCACCAGCACCACGCCCGCCAGCACCAGCAGCTGCACCAGCGCAAGGCCGTTTCGATCGAAAAACTCAGCCACGCCAGACGCTTCGACCTCGGTGCCGAGGGTCGGAGGCGGCTGGAACGCCATACTCTCGACCGTGACCACGTCGCCGCGCCCCGCGTCGAAGCCGACGGCCGCACGCACCAGCGCGCGCAACGCCTCCAGCTCGTCGTCCGGTCGCGGGCGCAGCACGGTCGTGCCGTCGGGCTGCGGCTCGGCGATGCCGTTCACCAGGACGGCGACGCTCAGCCGAGCGATGCCGCCAGCCAGCCGCGTCCGCTCGATCTGGGTCTCGTTATAGTCGTAGTTGGCCCGTGCGCGGGTCTCGCTTCGCTGCGACTGGCTCGGCGCGCCGGCCGCCTCGCCGTCCGGCAGGTTCGAGGCGACGGTCACCGCCGGGTCGCCGCCCTCGCTCTGTTCGCTGCTCTCGACGCTGTCGTCCGATACCACGATGCGGCTGTCGGGATCGAAGCGCCGTTCGCGCGCGCGCTCGTCGACCCGATCCAGGGTGACCGAGACGCTGACCCGGGCGTTACCGTCGCCCACGCGCGCGGCCAGCAGCGCTTCGATCGCGCTCTGCATCCGGGTCTCGCGCTCGGCGGCCCGGTCGCCCAGCGCCGCGGCACCCTCGCCACGGCCCGGCGCCAGCACCACGCCCGCGCGACTGTCGATCACCGCCACCTGGTCGACGGCCATGGACGGCACTGCCAGGGCGACCAGGTAGCGGATCGCCTCCGCCTCGGGCGGGGCCAGCGGCGCGCCCGCCGTGGTCACCGTCACGCTGGCGCTGGGATCGCCCATGCCGCGGGCAAAGGGGCGGCGTGCGGGCACTGCCAGATGCACCCGGGCGCTGCGCACGCGCGGGCCGGCCAGGATGGTGCGCGCCAGCTCGCCTTCGCGCGCGCGCCAGTATGCGGCGCTGAACATGTCCGCCGTCGCCGAGAAGCCCGAGATCTCGTCCAGCAGCTCGTAACCCGCCTGACCCTGGCGCGGCAGCCCGTCGCGCGCCAGCGCCAGGCGCGCGCGGTCGCGTGCGCGCGCGTCGACATAGACCGAGGTGCCGCGCGCCTCGTGCGCCACGCCCATCGCCTCCAGCGCGGCCAGCGCCTCGCCGGCGGCGGCAGGCTCCAACCCGGCATAGAGCAGCGCCATGCGCGGGGTGCCGGCGCGATTGGCGATCAACGCCACCGCCAGCAGCGTCGCCAGCGTGGCGGCGACCAGCGCCGCGCGCCGCAGCGGGCTCAGCGCCTGCCAGGTCTCGGTCAGTCTCTCCATGTCGCGCCCACCTCGGCGAATCCGGTTCTCCGCATCCGGACCCTGTGTGGGACCGCCGGATTTAAGCGCCCTTAAGACGACTCGGTCCAAAGCCGACGACAGCGCTGGCCGCGCGGCGCAGCGTGCGGATCCGGCGGCCGGGTGGCTGGATCGCAACCCCGCGCGATCGCGCGACGTCCGTGCTGGGCGCCGGCGGTCGGCACG
>JBCCMW010000505.1:0-2070 GCA_039026175.1 Pseudomonadota bacterium | reverse complement strand
TGCCGGTGATCGAGGTCGTGTTGGCGTTCAGCTTCGTCGGCGACGCGCTGCGCGAAGCGCTGGACCCCTATTCATGAAAGTGCATGCGCCGTCGCGGCCCACCGGCCGCCCACAGGCGGCCCGCTGGCGGCCCACTGGCGGCCCACTGGCGGCCCACTGGCGGCGGACGGCCGTCACGCGATGAGCCGGCCGTCGGCGAGGCGCCCGACCGTGATCGGCGCGGGGCCGGCGCGGTCGACGCGATAGGCCGCGAGGCTCAGGATATCGGCGCCTGCGGGCGTGGGCGCCGGGGCTTGCGGTGCGTCCCCACCCGGCAGACCGGCCAGCGCGCGGAGCATCGCGCCCGTCGCATCCACCGCCGGCGCGTCGACGGCGCCGCGCGCCATCAGCGCTGGGCGGAGGCTGGTGCGCTCAGCGCCGAGCAGCCTGTCGCGATCCTCCAAGACGCAACCCGCCGCCGCGACGGCGCGGCCGACGTTGCGCACTGCAAGGTCCGGGCGGGCGGGCGCCGAGGCGGTCGGGCGGGGCGGGGACAGCTCGATGGCGGAAGGGCAGGTCATGGCGTGCTCGGTACCAAGGGCGGATCGGGGTTCGGAAACGGACAGTGTGAACCGTCGGACGTTTGCCGTTCTGGCCGTCGCTCTGTGGTGGTGCGGTGATACGCCTGCGGGCCGGGTCGCGTCAGTCCTGCACAAGCGTGACGGCGGCACCGTTAGGCGAGGACGCCCTATCCGGACGGATAGCGGCGCCAATGCCGTCTGCCGCGGCACCGCCAGGCCCGGCGAGCGCCGTGCGTGCGGGTGCGCGGCGCGTCAGGGTCGGCGGGGCGTCAGGGTCGGCGCGCTTCGGCAAAGTAGCCCGAGGCCTGGATGGTGTTGCGCCGTGTGCTGGTGCGGGCGTCCAGCCAGCGGTTCAGCCGCCCGCCGACCCGCCGCTCGACCGCCGGCTTCCACCATCTCAGCATGTTCGCGATGGCCGAGTACTTGCCGCGCAGGGGATAGAGCGTGACGTCCTCGAAATCGCGCAACAGATAGGCCAGCCCGTCGCGCGAAAAGCGCTGGTAGTCCTGGAAGATCAGGCTCTGCGGCGCGTGATAGCGCCACATCCACGGCACATAGACGAACAGGCGCCCGCCGGGGCGCAGTGCCACGCGCAGGTTCGCGACGGCGGCGGGCGGGTCGTAGACGTGCTCCAGGATCGCCAGCGCCACGGCGGCGTCGTAGCGCCCGTGCAGCCGCGGCGGCAACGGCGAGCAGATGTCGCCCAACAGATCGGGGCGGTAGAGCTTGTCGCCGTCGTCCAGGTCGTTGAGGTCCAGCGTCTCGACGCCCGGGTGGCCGTCGAGATGCCCGCGCATGCCGCCGCCGACGTCCAGCACGCGCGGCAGATCGCGGCAGGCGTCGGCCACATGGGCGCGACTGCGATCGTCGTGCAGGTAGGCAAGATCGATGCGGGCGGCCTCGGTGATCGCCTGGAGCCGGTCCTGGATGGTCTCGACCGGATGCAGCCGGCGCGGGTCGGCGCGCCTGTTGGCCGACGTGTCGTCGGCTGGAACGGGGTCGGGGTCCTTCTCGGGCACGCCCGCGCTCATGCGGCGCTGTTCCGCACCAGGCCCATCAGGCGCCGGGCGCTCTCGGCCGCGCCGTCCAGCGCGAGGGGCAGCGGCGCGCGGCGGGGCCCGGCGGCCAGGCGGTGCGCGGCGGCGGCAAGCGCGGCGGCATCCAGCGTATCCAACGCCGCCGTCTCGATCCCCGGCCAACGGGCGAAGAGCCGGGCCCGGATCGCCTGCTCGCGCTCGCCGCCGGTCTCGTCGGGCACCAGCAGGGCGGGGACGTCCAGCGCGGCGAGGTCGGCGACGGTGTTGTAACCCGCCAGCGTGATCGCGGCCCGGGCCGAGGCGAGGCGCCCGTGCCAGTCGGCTGCCGCAGGCTCGACCGTCAGCCACGGCACCGGATGGCGCGCGCTCAGCGCCGCGGCGACCGCTGCTGCGTCGGCGCCACCGACCCGCAGGCGCCAGTGCAGCGCGGGTACCGGCGCCCTGGTCGGGCACCCGCCCGGCGCGACCGGATC
>JBCCMW010000504.1:0-2093 GCA_039026175.1 Pseudomonadota bacterium | reverse complement strand
TCTGTATCCTCCTCTTTCTCTGGCTCCTGCCTTAGGACGTGCGCTTCCAGGACCTCTGACTCCTTTCTGATCCATTCTCCATTGGATTCTGTTGATTCCACTATCCGGAACCTGGGTAAGACTTCACGTGGGAGGCATTCCAGGCTGGCGTCAACAAGGATCTGGCCGATGTGCTGGGCAACTTCGTCTCGCGCATTACCAAGTTCTGCCGCTCCAAGTTTGGCCTCGCGGTGCCGGAGGGTACCTATGGCGCGGCTGAACAGGCGGCGATCCAGGCGCTGTCGGCGCGGCTTGCAGCCTACGAGCGGGCGTTCGAGGCGCTGGAGATCCGGCGCGCGGCGCAGGAGCTGCGCGCCATCTGGGTAATCGGCAACGAGTATCTGCAGGACGCCGCGCCCTGGACCGCGGTCAAGACCGATCCGGTGGCGGCAGCCGTGTCGGTGCGTTTCGGGCTCAACCTGGTGCGGCTCTACGCCGTGCTGTCCGAGCCCTTCATCCCGGACGCCGCGGCCCGGATCATGGCTGCTCTCGGCGAAGGAACGCCCGACGATTGGCCCGTCGACATCGCGACGGCGGTCGAGGCACTGCCTGCAGGGCAGCCCTTCAGCGTGCCGGACAACCTGTTTGCCAAGATCACCGACGAGGCGCGCGAGGCGATGGCCGCGTGTTTCGCCGGCACCGTATGAGGCGCGCGATGAACACCGCCCCGCTCGATATCGTCCTGCCCTGCGCGCCGTCCGTGGCACGTCGCGCGCGCCCCGCGCTCGCAGCGCTTTGGCGGATACCACTGCGTGCGCCCCTGCGCGCGCCCCTGCGCGCGCCACTGGGAGCGCTGGTGGGGGCGCTGGGTCTTGCGGCCTGTTCGATGCCGACGGCGGACGAGGGCGATCAGCCCCGCTCGATCGTCGCCGAGGTCGACGCGCTGCCTGCCTGCCCGGCCGTGGCCGAGGACGGCGGCGGCGTGCGCCTGACCTACGGCGACGGTGCGACCGACACGGTGTGGGCCGATGGACCGACGGCCTCGGTGGTCGAGATCCGCGATCCGCAGGGCCGCCTGTCTGCGGTGCTCGACACCGAGGGCGGCGCCTTCCTGACCCGCTCGCGCCGCCCCGACGGCACCGTGTCGTTGCGGCTGGAGCGCGAGCCGGCGGCCGCCGACATGTTGCCGTTGGCCGAGGGTTTCCGCGCCGAGTTCCGCCTGGTCCGCCGCAGCGGCTTCGGCGATCCGGTGCTGGCGCGCCAAGAGACCGCGGTGCGCGGCGTCGGCACCATGCGGCTGGCCCAGGGCTGCACCTACCAGGTGCTGTTCGTCGAGTATGCCCAGCCCGGAGACAGCACGGGCGCCACCGCCTCGGTCGCGTGGAACGTGCCCGCGCTGCGGCTGAACGTGGCCACCGCCGACGGGCGCTATGCCGACATCGTCGCCGACCGCGGCAGTGTGCTCCGCGGTGTGCGCCTGCCGCTGCAGGCGGAACCTGTGCCGCCCCGCGGGCTGGTCGGCCCGGAGGCCGGCGTGGGGCCGAGCGGGAGCTGAGCGCACCGGCGTTCGGCGCCGGTGTGACGACATATCGACAATCTGTGGTTTTTCTTCGGCACTCTCTAGGTGACGCTCAACCGCGAGTTGGTCCATACTACGCCTGCGTGTTTGTGCATCGGAGGGTCGCGATGCGTCCCATGGACCTCCAACGGCAGGTGATCAGCGCGGCTATCGTCGTCGCCGCCCTGTTCGCGCTCTCGGGTCTGGCGGCCAAGTCGGCGGGTGAGGAGCAGACGCCCCCCGCCGTGATCGGCCGCTAGGCTCCGCAGGGGGTCGCCCAGCGACGCGATCCGGGGAAAGCACCCGGGGACGCGCCGTGCAAGCGATCGTCGCCAAAAGGCGCCGCCCAGCAGGTGCCTGTGGTGTGGCTGTCGGAGTAGCGTGCGCCGTGCAGCGGGCGACCCGGGAGCGTTCCGGGACAGGCCGCCGCAAGGGGCCAGGATGCCGCCCGACCCAGGGTGCGCTCACGCCGTCGACCCGCCGCGCGGGTCCGCCTGCGCCCCGGCCTCGTCGCGCCGACGGGGGACCGGGGGCGCAGGCCCACGCGCGCCCTCCC
>JBCCMW010000503.1:0-2103 GCA_039026175.1 Pseudomonadota bacterium | reverse complement strand
TGAGAGCCGCGTGGCCCTGACGCCCGAAAGCGCGGGGCGGCTGCAAAAGCTCGGCTATGACGTGGTGGTCGAGGCCGGTGCGGGCATGGCCGCACGTTTTGCCGATGCCGATTACGAAGCGGCCGGGGTGAGCGTGTTGCCGGATGCCGCCGCGTTGTGGAGCGCCGCCGACATCGTGGTCAAAGTGCGCCCGCCCGAGGAAAGCGAGGTCGCGCTCGTCCGCAAGGATCAGACGCTGATCTCGATGATCTATCCGGGACAGAACGAGGCGCTGTTGGCCGCGCTGAAAAAACGCGCGATGGAGCACAAGCACACCCTGCGCGTGGGCCGCAGCCACGGCATCCACGCCGAGCCGACGACGATGGGCATCAAGTTCGCGCGCTTTCACGCCGAGTTCCAGCGCGCGCGCCTGCGCCTGCAGGCCGCCCGGGCCGAGGTCGCGACCTGCGCGATCTCGGGCGCCGTCGGGACCTTCGCCAACATCGACCCCAGCGTCGAGGAGCACGTGGCCCGCGAGATGGGGCTCGAGCCCGAGCCCGTGTCCAGCCAGGTCATCCCGCGCGACCGGCACGCGATGTTCTTCGCCACGCTGGGCGTGATCGCAAGCTCGGTCGAGAACCTGGCGACCGAGATCCGCCACCTGCAGCGCACCGAGGTGGCCGAGGCCGAGGAGTTCTTCGCCAAGGGCCAGAAGGGCTCCTCGGCCATGCCGCACAAGCGAAACCCCGTCCTGACCGAGAACCTGACCGGCCTCGCCCGGCTGGTGCGCGCCTATGCCGTGCCGGCGATGGAGAACGTCGCACTCTGGCACGAGCGGGACATCAGCCACTCCTCGGTCGAGCGCAACATCGGCCCGGACGCGACCGTGACGCTGGACTTCGCACTGTCGCGGCTGACGGGCGTGGTCGAGCGGCTGGTCCTCTATCCCGCCGCGATGCGGGCCAACCTGGACCGCAGCCGGGGCCTGGTGCACAGCCAGCGTATCCTGCTGGCGCTGACGCAACAGGGAATGAGCCGCGAGGACGCCTACGCCGTGGTCCAGCGCAACGCGATGGCGACCTGGACCGACGGCTCGGACTTCCAGGCCAACCTCGCCGCCGACCCCGCCGTGGCCGGCGTGATGACGGCCGAGGATATCGCGGGGCACGTCGACCTGGCCCACCACCTGGCCCATGTCGACACGATCTTCACCCGGGTGTTCGGCACGGCCGGGTGAGCAGTCGGCGCCCGCGGCCCGCCCACGTCGCGCGGGACGCCGGGCGACGGGCACGGGCGACGGGCACGAGCGTTCGGCGCGGGCGACGGCCGCGCGCGCCTGGCGACGTGCACGGGCGACGGGCACGGGCAACGGGCACGGGCGACGGGCGCGGGCGACGGGCGCGGGCGACGGGCGCGGGGGCGCGCGACGCGGTGCCACGGCCCGCCCCCTCGCGCCCGGTATGCGATGCGCTACCTCTTAACGCACAGAACAGGAGAGAGGACGACGCCATGCCCACTCGCCGTGCCCTCACCGCAGCCTTCGCCTTGGCGCCGCTGGTGGTGCCCGTGGCCGCATCAGTCGCCGCATCGGTGCTGACGGCCCGCCCGGCCCGCGCCGGCGCAACAACCGCCCATGCGTTCCGCTTCGACGGGATCGACGGCGACCCGGTCGAGATGGCGGCCTTCGCCGGGCAGCCGGTGCTGGTGGTCAACACCGCCTCCCGGTGCGGCTTCACCTACCAGTACGACCAGCTCCAGGCGCTTTACGACAGCTACCGCGCGCGCGGCCTGGTGGTGCTGGGCGTGCCGAGCGGGGACTTCAATCAGGAGTACGCGACCGAGGCCGCGGTCAAGGAGTTCTGCGAGGTCAACTTCGCCATCGATTTCCCGATGACCGCGATCACCCCGGTGATGGGCCGACGGGCACACCCGTTCTTTGCGTGGATCGAGCGCGAACTCGGCCGGCGCCGTGCCCCCCGGTGGAATTTCTACAAATACCTGATCGCCCCCGACGGCCGGATCGCCGGCGCTTGGACCTCGGGCACCGAACCGATGGACACCGCCATCACCGGCAAGATCGAACAGCTGCTCGCCAGCGGCTGAGCCCGGTCGCGGGGGGGGGGG
>JBCCMW010000502.1:0-2123 GCA_039026175.1 Pseudomonadota bacterium | reverse complement strand
CGGCGACGGCGGCCGAGGTGCTGGCCGCCGTCGACGCCGCCTGTGCGCGGGTCCTGCGGCTGAAACACCGGCTGGGCCTGTTCGAGGACCCCTACAAGGGCGCGCGGGCCGCTGGTGCGCCCGCCGCGGCGCTGACGCCCGCCACCCGTGCGCTGGCCCGCCAGGCGGCCGCGGCCTCGACCGTGCTGTTGGCCGACCGCGGGGTGCTGCCGCTGGGCCGCGGCATGCGCGTCGCGCTGATCGGCCCGCTGGGCGACGACCGGCACAACATGCTGGGCACCTGGGCCGTCGCCGGGGTGCCCGAGGCCGCGGTGACGATCCGCGAGGGGCTGGCCGCCGCGGGCCTTGCCGTGACCTTCGCCCCCGGCGCGCCGCTGGTCGAGGACCCGGCCATCGTCGACCGGCTGAACTTTGTGCCCGGCACCGTGACGCCCGACCCGCGCCCCGCCGCGGTGCTGCTGGCCGAGGCCGAGGCCGCGGCCATGGCGGCCGAGGCGGTCGTCGTGGTGCTGGGCGAGGCGAAGGAGCACACCGGCGAATGCGCCTCGCGCCTGACGCTGGACGTGCCCGCGCCCCAGCGCGCGATGCTGTCGGCGGTGCGCGCCGCGGCCGGCGGCAAGCCGGTGATCGCCGTCGTGTTGGCCGGCCGGCCGCTGCAGATCGATCCGGTGGTCGAGGCCGCGGACGCCGTCTTCTATGCTTGGTTCGCCGGCACCGAGATGGGCCACGGCATCGCCGATCTGCTGACCGGCGCGGCCGAGCCCACCGGGCGGCTCGCGATCTCGCTGCCCGCCCACGGCGCCCAGGCGCCGATCGCACACGGGCTGGCCGAGGGCGGGCGCCCCTGGCCCGGGCGCTGGCAGAAGTTTCGCACCGCCTACATCGATCTCGACGATGCGCAGCACCCGGCGCGGGGCCGCTGGCCCTTTGGCTTCGGCCTGTCGTGGAGCGCGTTCGATGTCGCCGCGCCGCGGCTGGATGCGCCCGAGCTGGACGGCCCGGACGCCGAGGCGGTGGCGCGCGTCGCCGTCACCAACCGCGGCGACTGGGCGGCGACCGCCGTGGTGCAGTGCTATGTCAGCGACCGTGTCGCCCGCATCCAGCGCCCGGCGCAGGAGCTGGTCGGTTTCGAGCGGCTGTCGCTGGCACCCGGCGAGACGCGCGAGGCCGTGTTCCGCCTGACCCGCGCGATGTTGTCGTACAGCCTGCCGGCGGTCGACGGCACGGTCGCGCGCGTCTGGGACCCCGGCCGCTTTGTGGTGCGCACCGGGCTGAACGCGCGCGATACCCGGTCAGCGACGCTTGTCTGGCGCGCCTGAGCCGGCGTTCACCCCGTCTCCAGGCGCCGGCCGAGCGCTGCGATCTGTGCGGCCAGCCGGTCGCGATAGGCGCCGCCGCTGGGGCAGTGATCCTCGCCGGCGACCACGTCGTGGGCCACCAGCGCAGGCAGCCGCGCGGCCAGCGCCGCCACGTCGGCCGGCCGCACCAGCCCGTCGCGCGCGCCCACGATCAGCGCTGCGGGTTGCCCGATCTCGCCCGCCCGGGGCATCAGATCGTGCGCGGCGTAGTCGGCCGTGGCGCCCGGCACCTCGCGCTCCAGCGCCTCCAGCGCGGGTGGACCCATCGCGCGCCGCGCCGCCAGCAGCAGCGGCCCCGAGGCGACCGGTGCCACACCCAGCACACCGGCGATCCCGGCACCGTCCTCCAGCGCCAGCGCCAGCGCTGCGAAGCCGCCGAAACTGTGACCCACCGCCAGCACCGGACCCTGCGGCACGCCGGCTGCCTGCGCCTCGGGCCCGGCCATCCAGGCGCGCGCGCGGCGCCCGTCCTCGACATGGGTGGCCACGCGGAAACCCTCGGGCGCGCCTGCGCTGTCGTTGGCGGCCGAATGGCGCATGTTCGGGACCACGACGGTGTACTCGGCGGCCATGAGTGCGGCGACGATGACCTGGATATGCGGCGCGGCCACAGCGCCGTTGCGCCCGTGCAAGACCAGCGCCGCGCGGCGGGTCGCGGCGGGGGTCGCGTCTGGGGCCGCGTCTGGGGCCGCGTCTGGGGCCGCGTCTGGGGCCGCGCCGGGGGGTGCGCCGGGGGCCGCGAACAGCCGCAGGCCCATGCACCGG
>JBCCMW010000501.1:0-2124 GCA_039026175.1 Pseudomonadota bacterium | reverse complement strand
GCCGCCTTGGTGCCCGGCGCTATAGCCGGTGTCTTCCCGCGGTCGTCCGGGCTGTATGCTGCCGTCGCGGGGCCCGCTCCGGGGCTGCGGCCTCGTCGCCGGGCACGTTGCGTCGGGTGGCGCTGGACCGCGGGCACGTTCGCCTTTCTAGTGGGCGCGCGGCCGGCACGGGCAACCGCCGCCGCCGCGCCGCGACCGAGACGAAGGAACGGGCATGCTCACGACCCCTGCCGCGCGCGCCCTCGGCGCCCGCGCCCACCGCCCTGCCGCCCGCCCCTGGTGGCGGGGCCGCCCATGACGGCCGAGCAGGACGACCGCGCCCCGGCCGAGCGGCTGCTGCACGCAGCGCTGGCCGCCGGCGCCGCCGAGGCCGACGTGATCGTCGCCACCGCCTCGGCAGCCTCGGTCGGCGTCGCCCAGCGCGCGCTCGAGGAGGCCGAGCGCGAGGAGACCCGCGAGATCGGCGTGCGCGTCATCGTCGAGACCGCCGAGGGCCGCTCGCAGGCCTGCGTCGCCGCCGCCGACCTGGCCGATGCGACCATCGCCGAGATGGCCGAGCGCGCCGTCGCCATGGCCCGCGCCGCCCCGGCCGACCCGTACTGCGGGCTGGCGCCCTCGGCTGCGCTTTCGACCGTGCGCGACGCTGCCGACCTGGATCTGCTGGACCCTGCGATGCCGCCCGATCCCGCCGCGCTGGAGGCCGACGCGCTGGCGCTGGAGGACGCAGCACTCGCCGTGCCCGGCGTGGTGCAGGTCAGCCAGGCCAGCGCCGGCTGGTCGCGCGAGCGCCTCTGGCTGATGCAGAGCAACGGGTTCGAGGGCGGCTATGCCCGCTCCTCGGCCTCGCTGGGCCTCACCGCCATCGCCGGCGCCGGCCTCGGGCGCGAGCGCGACTATGCGTTCGAGGTCCGACGCCACCGCGCCGATCTGCCGTCCGCCGCCGAGATCGGCCGCCGCGCCGGCGAGCGCACGGTCGCACGGCTGGATCCGCAGCGCCCGCCCGCCGGCCACTGTCCGGTGGTGTTCGACGAGCGGGTCGCCGGCAGCCTGGTGGCGCACGTGCTGGGCGCGATCAACGGCGCCTCGATCGCACGCGGGGCAAGCTGGCTGGCCGAGGCGATGGGAGAGCGCATCCTGCCCGCCGGTCTCTCGATCACCGAGCATCCGCACCTGTCGCGCGGCCGCGCCTCGCGTCCGTTCGATGCCGAGGGGCTGGCGACGGCCGAGCGCGCCCTGGTCGAGGACGGGGTGCTGGCCTCGTGGGTCATGGACCTCGCGACCGGCCGGCAACTGGGGCTCGACAGCACGGCCAACGCCCGCCGGGGCCTGGGCGGCCCCCCGTCGCCCGGCACCGGGAACGTGCGGCTGACACAGGGCGAGGGCGATGTCGCCGCGCTCTGCCGCCAGATCGGCCGCGGTCTCCTGGTGACCGATTTTCTGGGCGCCTCGATCAACGCCACCACCGGCGCGTGGAGTCGGGGGGCGGCCGGTTTCTGGATCGAGCGCGGCGAGATCGTGCACCCGGTGAACGAGATCACGCTGGCCGGCAGCCTGCCCGAGATGGTGCGCACCATCGTGCCGGCGGCCGATGCCGACCCGGCCAAGGCGCTCCAGGTGCCCTCGCTGATCGTCGAGGGGCTGACCCTCGGTGCCTGACCCTGCGGAGCCCGGCGGCGCGACACCCGCCGCGGCCGGGGCGGGCGGGGCGCGCGGCGCGGCGGACCGCGACGATCTGGCCGATCTCGCCCTGCTGCGCGACGCCGCGGCCGAAGGCGGCGACATCGCGCTCGGCCACGCGCGCAAAGGTCTGTCGGTCACCGACAAGGGCGGCGGCCAGGGCCCGGTGACCGATGCCGACATGGCCGTGGACAGCCACCTCTCGCGCCGGCTGGGTGCCGCGCGGCCCGGCTATGGCTGGCTGTCCGAGGAGACGGCGGACGGGCCCCAGCGGCTGACGGCCGATAGCGTCTTCATCGTCGACCCGATCGACGGCACCCGCGCCTTTATCGCGGGCGAGGACGGCTGGGCCGTCGCCGTGGCGGTGGCGCGTGCCGGCCGGATTACCGCCGCCGTCGTGGCGCTGCCCGCGCGGGGCGAGGTCTATGCCGCCGCGCTGGGCGCCGG
>JBCCMW010000500.1:0-2126 GCA_039026175.1 Pseudomonadota bacterium | reverse complement strand
TTCTCGCTCGACACGCTGTACCTGATCGAACGCGGGCGCCACGCGGTGGCCGCCGCCTATGTGATGGGCTCCGTCTTCGGCTCGGTCGGGGCGCTGGCCGTGGGCCTGTGGCTCGGCCGTCGGCTGTTCGCATGAGCGGGGTTCAGCATCGCACTGTCGGCGCGGACGAGGCCGAGCAGCGGCTCGACCGCTGGTTCCGCCGCCATTTCCCGCAGATTTCGCAGGGCATGCTGGAAAAGCTCTGCCGCCGGGGCGCGGTGCGGGTGGATGGTGGGCGCGCCAAGCCGGCCTCGCGCGTGGGCCCGGGGCAGACGGTCCGGGTGCCACCCCTGCCCGAGACGCCCGCGCCGGCGCCTGCCCCGCCGCAGGCGGGTGCCGCGCCCCCGGACCCGGCCCTGGCCGAGCTTCTGCAGGCCGCGGTGGTGTACCGCGACGACCACATGTTGGTGATCGATAAGCCGCCGGGTCTGGCCGTGCAGGGCGGGTCCAAGCAGCGGCGCCACGTGGCGGGCGGGCTGGCCGCGCTGCGCTTCGGCCGCGACGACGATCCGCGGCTGGTGCACCGGCTGGACCGCGACACCTCGGGCCTGCTGGTGCTGGCGCGCACCGGGGCGGCGGCGGTGGCGCTGTCCCGAGCCTTCCGCTCGCGGGCTGTTGCCAAGACCTATGTCGCGGCGGTCGCGGGTCGCCCCAAGCCCGCGGCCGGCACCCTGCGCTGGGGCCTCGTCAAGGCCGGCGGGCGCGGGGTTGAGAAGATGACCGCCGTCCATCCCGATGCCATTGCGTCTACGCCGGGGGCCCAGGCCGCGCGCACCGAATACACCGCCGTCGAGAGCGCAGGTCAGCGGGCTTCCGTTGTGGCGCTGCGGCCAGTGACGGGGCGCACACATCAGCTCCGGGTGCATATGGCGGCACTCGGCACGCCGATCGTCGGCGACGGCAAGTACGGCGGGCGTGGGCAGGAGAATGCGGGCGACGGTTGGGGGGCGAGCCTGGGCGGCGAGGTGAGCCGCAAGCTGCACCTGCATGCGCTGCGTCTGACGCTGCCGCACCCGGCGACGGGCGCGCGGATCAGCGTGGCAGCGCCGCTGCCCAGCCACATGGCCCGAACCTGGGCGTTCTTCGGTTGGTCGACAGAGGCGCTGGCCGACGACCCGTTCGCCCTCGCCGATCTGTAGGGTCGGCGCCCTCGGGGTGCCCGACCCCTCGCAGCCCGGGCATCCGGGGTTTGTCGGCGAGATGTTCCCTCTTTCAGCCGACGACTGTTCCCGGGTGGGCGCGGCATCGCGGTTCGATGACGCTGACCGACGACCTGTCCCGCGCCGCAGGTCCCAGGGTTGGCTGTGTGCGGGCGACATCGGCGTTTCGTCAGCGCACGATCAGATCGGCGTGCAGAGCGCCTGCCGCATCGATCGCCTTCAGGATGTCGATCATGTCGCGCGGACCGACACCCAATGCGTTGAGCCCGTCAACGAGGTCGGCCAGCGTGACATTCTCTTCGACCAAGGCCAGGCGGTTGTCGTCGCCCTCGTCGATGCCGAGCGCGGTTCGGGGTACCACGACCGTCTGCCCGGGGGCGAACGGGTTGGGCTGCACGACGGCTGGCTGCTCCTGCACCCGGATCGTCAGGTTGCCCTGGCTGACGGCGACGCTGCTGATCCGGACGTCGGCCCCGAGCACGATGGTGCCGGACCGCTGATCGACGATCACGCGCGCACGCGTGGCGGGTTCGACCGCCAGCGTCTCGATCGTGCCCATGACTTGGGCGGGGCTGAGGGACAGGTTTGCCAGCTCGATCGTCACGGTACCCGGGTCGCTGGCGACGGCGACGGGGCTGCCCAGACGGCGGTCGATGGCGGCCGCGATGCGCGCTGCCGTGGTAAAGTCCGGATCCCGCAGCGCCAGGCGAAGACGGCGCATCGTGGCGAAATCGAAATCGACCTCGCGCTCCACCCGCGCGCCGTTGGGAATCGTGCCGGCGGTCGGCACCCCGGTCACGTTGGCGGCACCGGCACCGGCCGCGGCGAAGCCGCTCGCCAGCACGGGTCCCTGTGCCACCGCATAGATGTTACCGTCGGCTGCGTTCAACGGCGTCATCACGAGCGTGCCGCCCAGCAAACTGTCCG
>JBCCMW010000499.1:0-2127 GCA_039026175.1 Pseudomonadota bacterium | reverse complement strand
CTGCGCTGCCGCGACTTTGGCTGGTGGCGTGTTCAGGCCCTTTTGCCATCGCTTCTCTTTCTTCATCGTGCCGAACCGCCGGTGCGTTACGTAATATTCTTGCACAGAATGCAGTCGCGTCGTATGTGAACCGAGAGCGCCATGCCTGCCAGCGCCGCGGGCCCAGCACCATGCAAACCCTGGGGGCACCGGATGCCGGCATCCAAGCTCGATCCGATCGATCGGCACATTCTGGCCGAGCTTCAGGCCGACGGTCGCATGACCAACGTCGAGCTGTCGCGCCGGGTGGGCATCTCGGCGCCGCCCTGTCTGCGCCGGGTGCGCGGGCTCGAGGAGGCAGGCCTGATCCAGGGCTACCACGCCCGGGTCAACGCGCGCGAGTTGGGCTTCGAAGTGTCGGTCTTTGCGATGGTGTCGCTCAAGAGCCAGGCGGGCGCCGACCTGTCGGCGTTCGAGGCGCTCTGTCGCGACTGGCCGCTGGTACGCGAGTGCCACATGCTGAATGGCGAGATCGATTTTCTGCTGAAATGCGTGGCGCCCAGCCTGTCGGCCTTCCAGGCGTTCCTGACGGACGCGTTGATCACGGCACCCAATGTGGGCTCGGTGAAGACCTCGCTGGTGATCCGCTCGGCCAAGGACGAGCCGGGCGTGCCGTTCGAGATCATCGCCCCGGTCGAGACTGCTGCCACCGGCTGATCGCCTCGCCACCCGCTCGCCCCGCCACCCGCTCGCCCCGCCACCCGCTCGCCCCGCCGCCCGCTCGCACCGCGCCCGATCGACCGAAGGTCCCGGATCCCGCACGCCGAAGGCGCCTCCGGCGCCTGGGGTTCCGGGGCCTTCGGCCGGTGCGGGGCACCCGGCGTCGGCAGCGCGGCTTAGACCCGTGCCAGGTCGAGGGGCATGCGGCTCAGAGGCTCGGCCGCCGTCGCGCCGACCCGCGACGTGCGGCCGAGACACATCGCCGTCCCGCTGGCCGAGTTCATCAGGATCATGTGCAGGAAGAACACCATGCCGGGCTCGACCACCGTCGGCGCGCCCTCGTAGAACATCTGGTCCTCCATCCACGACGGCGCGAAACGGGGACCGAGGCTGTAGCCGCAGGCCGCCAGCCGGTGCGCGCCGAGCCCGTGACCGTCCAGCACCCGGGCGTGGGCGTCGAACACCGCGCCCATCGTGGCGCCCGGCACCATCGCCGCCTCGCAGGCCTCCAGCGCCTCGCGCGCGGCCGCGTGCATCGCGATATGGTCGGGCCGCGGCGTGCCGATCACCAGCGTGTTGAACAGTGCGGCGTGGTAGTGGGCGTGCACGCCGGCGAACTCGAGGGTCAGCTGGTCGTCCGCCGAGAGCGACCGGCGCCCCTCCTGATAGCGGCAGAGCAGCGCCCGCTCGCCCGAGCCGATGATGAACGGGTTGCCGGGATAGCCGCCGCCGCCCTCGAACACCGCCCCCTGCATCGCCGCCAGCACCGCCGCCTCGGAAACGCCGGGGCGCGCGGTGGCCAGCGCTGCGTCCCAGGCGGCGTCCGCCAGGGCGGCGGCCTGGCGGACGTGGTCGATTTCCTCGGCCGACTTTCGGAGCCGCAGGAGCCCCATCAGGTCCGAGGCATCGACCAGGGTCGCCGTCGCACCCACCGTCTCGGCGACGCGCCGGCCGTTGGCGTGGGTCAGCCCGTGGGTCGCCGTCTCCCACCCCAGCCGCCGCCCGGTAAGGCCCATCTCGGCCAGCAGCGACGCCAGATCGGCCGCCGGGTCCGCCCCCGCCCGGTCGCGCCACACCCGGATGTCGCCCACCGTCGAGGTGAGTTCGGCCTGGCGCCGGTCGGCCGAGCGGGTCAGCAGGACAGGCTCGCCGGCCGCGGGCACCACCAGGCACTGAAAAAAGCAGTAGCCGAACGTGTCGTAGCCGGTCAGCCAGAACTGGCTCTCGGGCGCAAACAGCAGCAGCGCATCCAGTCCGCGGTCGGCCATCGCGCGGTGCACGGCCTGCCGGCGGCGCGCGAACTCGGCGTCGGAGAAATGGCGCATGGGCTGGCTCCTGCGGCGGCGTCGGGTGCGCTTTGGCGCACGGCCGGTCGGGGGTAAGCGGGGCGGGCGTCGGCGGGGCGGGCGTCGGCGGGGCGGGCGTCGG
>JBCCMW010000498.1:0-2138 GCA_039026175.1 Pseudomonadota bacterium | reverse complement strand
GCCGCGCCCGTCGATCCAGCGCCCGCCCAGTGCCCGCCCCGCGCCCGTCGATCCAGCGACCGCCCAGCGCCCGCCCAGCGCCCGCCCAGCGACCGCCCCGGGCTGCGCCGGGACCGGACCACGTCTCTGCATGCGAAGCGCGATGCGCCCCGTTTCGGCCCGAAAGCGGGAGACGGCGGTGGCGCGCCGGATCTCGTAACGCGTCTGCAACCGGCCGCGCGCCAGGGTCTGGCCGACTGTGCCCGCGGCCCGATGGCCGTCGCTGCGGATCCTGGACCACCGGGGGACGAGAATGCCTTGGACCGCATCCGTTCAAGCCGCGCCCGCTGTCGGCGCCGCATGCCGTGCCTGCGATGCAGCGGCAGCGGTGTGCGGGCATACGGTCGGTATGCTGCGGCCGCAGCGCGCGGTGCGGGGCTCGCGTGACCGCGCGTGCCGCCGTCGCCATCGCCCTCGCCAGCGGCGCCACCGGGGGCTACCTACCCCGGTGGGGTCGGTGCATCCGCCCCACAGGACGCCTGACCGCCGGGGGCGCGGCCCGCCTGTCTGCCGCTAGTTTAGAATGGTTCTTGATTGTTGAGCACGGCCGCGCCACGTTGCGGGTCACCCACGGGAGAAAACCATGTTCATCCAGACCGAGGCAACGCCGAACCCGCAGACGCTGAAGTTCCTGCCCGGCAAGACGGTGATGCAGGCCGGCTCGGCGGACTTTCCCAGCCCCGAGGGCGCCGGCGCCTCGCCGCTCGCCGCACGCCTGTTCGGCGTCGAGGGCGTGACCGGGGTGTTTCTGGGCCCCGACTTCATCACGGTCACTAAGGCCGAGCGCGAGGACTGGCTGCACATCAAGCCGGCCTTGCTGGGCGCGATCATGGAGCATTTCCAGTCGGGCGACCCGGTGATGGAGGGTGAGGGCACCCACACCGTCGGCCATGCCGCGCACGACGGGCCGGACAAGGCCATCGTCAGCCAGATCGTCGAGCTGTTGGACACGCGGGTGCGCCCGGCGGTGGCCCAGGACGGCGGCGACATCACGTTCCACGGGTTCGATCGCGGCGTGGTGTATCTGCACATGCAGGGCGCCTGCGCGGGCTGCCCGTCCTCGACGCTGACGCTCAAGCACGGCATCGAGAACCTGCTCCGCCACTACATCCCCGAGGTGGTCGAGGTGCGCCCGGTCGGTCTCTGACCCCATGGCCCCGGCGCCGACGGTGCACCGTGGGCGTTGCTATTGCGGCGCCGTGGCGGTGCGCGCGTCGGGGACACCGCAGGTCGTCGCCTATTGCCACTGCGCGGACTGCCGCCGCTGGACCGGAGCGCCCGTTGCGGCGTTCGCGGCCTTTTCCGAGGGCCGTGTGTCGATCGATCCTGCGCCGGCCTCGATCACGACGCCTGCGGGGGTCGAGCGCTGGTTCTGCGGTCTCTGCGGCAGCGCGCTGGCGGCGCGTTTTCCCTACCTGCCGGGCCAGATCTACGTCCCGCTCGGCCTTCTGGACACGGCGGCCGCGCTGGCGCCCGAGCTGCATGCCCACGCCGATGCGGCGCTGCCCTGGCTGCGTCTTGCCGACGATCTGCCGCGCTCGGTCGGCAGCGCGCGCGCGGCCCTGGGCGAGGCCGGGGGCCGAAACGGAGATCCGGCGGACGATCCGATGGACGATGCCATCGACGGGGCGATGGGCGGGGCGATGGGCGGGGCGACCGACGGGGCGGTGGGCGACGCATGATTTTGGGGCTGGACACCTCGGCCGGGCAATGCGCCGTGGCGCTGACGGCCGGGGGCGCGCGCCTGGCCGGCGCGGTAGAGCGGCTGGACCGCGGCCATGCCGAGCGGCTGTTCCCCCTGATCGAGCGGGCCCTGGCCGAGGCCGGCGTCGGCATCGAGGCGGTGCGTCGCGTCGCCGTCTGCACCGGCCCCGGCTCGTTCACCGGCCTCCGGGTAGGCGTGGCGGCCGCGCGGGGTCTCGCCCTCGGCCGCGGCATCCCGGCCATCGGCATCACCCGCTTCGAGGCCGTGGCCAGCGCTGTCGCCCGCCCGTCCATCGCCGCAGGCCGGCAGGGCCCGACCCCGGTTCCGCCGACCCCCGCGCCCCCCGTTCCGTCCCTCGTTCCGCCCCCCGATCCGCCCCCCGATCCGCCCCCGG
>JBCCMW010000497.1:0-2142 GCA_039026175.1 Pseudomonadota bacterium | reverse complement strand
GTCCCGACAGCGGCAGGTCCAGCCCGGCACCTAGCTGCGCCTTGAGGAAGGCCATGTGGAAATCGGCGTCCGAGCCCATGACCTCGCCGGTGGAGCGCATTTCGGGGCCAAGGATCGTGTCCACACCGGGGAAGCGGGCAAAGGGCAGAACGGCCTCTTTCACCGCGAAGCGGCCGGGATCGGGGCGGTGCAGGTCGAAGGCCGAGAGCGGCTCGCCGGCCATCACCCGGGCCGCGATCGCAGCCACCGGGCTGCCCACGGCCTTGGCCACGAAGGGCACGGTGCGGCTGGCGCGGGGGTTCACCTCGATCAGATAGATCCCGCTGTCCTTCACCGCGAATTGCACGTTCATCAGCCCGACCACCCCCAGGGCGCGGGCCAGCGCTTCGGTCTGGCGGGCCAGCTCCGAGACGGTCGCCGCGTCCAGCGAATAGGGGGGCAGGGCGCATGCACTGTCGCCCGAATGGACGCCGGCCTCTTCGATATGCTGCATGATGCCCGCGACATGGGTCGTGCGACCGTCGCTCAGCGCGTCGACATCGACCTCGACCGCCCCGTCGAGATAGCTGTCCAGCAGGACCGGGCTGTCGCCCGAGACGGTCACGGCCTCGGCGATGTAGCGCTCCAGGCTGTCGCTGTCGCGCACGATCTCCATGGCGCGGCCGCCCAGCACATAGGAGGGGCGGATGACCAGCGGAAAGCCGATCGTATCGGCCGCGGCCATCGCCTCGCCGGGGCTGGTGGCGATGGCGTTGACGGGCTGGCGCAGGCCCAGATCGGCGACGAGATTCTGGAACCGCTCGCGATCCTCGGCCAGGTCGATCGCGTCGGGCGTGGTGCCAAGGATGGGCACGCCGGCGGCCTCGAGCGCGCGGGCCAGCTTCAGCGGCGTCTGTCCGCCGAGCTGCACGATGACGCCGGCCAGCGTGCCGGCCTCGCGCTCGACCCGCAGGATCTCCATCACATGCTCGAAGGTCAGCGGTTCGAAATAGAGCCGGTCGGACGTGTCATAGTCGGTCGAGACGGTCTCGGGGTTGCAATTGACCATGATGGTCTCGAACCCGGCCTCGGTCAGCGCGAAACAGGCGTGACAGCAGCAATAGTCGAACTCGATGCCCTGGCCGATCCGGTTCGGACCACCGCCGAGGATCACGACCTTGCGGGCGTCCGAGGGCCTTGCCTCGCACTCCACCTCGCCCATCACCGGCGCCTCATAGGTAGAGTACATATAGGGCGTCTGGGCCTCGAACTCGGCCGCGCAGGTGTCGATGCGTTTGAAGACCGCCGTCACGCCCAACCGGTCGCGGGCGCGCGCGATCTGCGCCTCGTCGCGGCCGGTCAGATGGGCAAGCCTGGCATCGGTGAAGCCCAGCATCTTCACGCGCCGCAAACCGGCCGCGTCCACGGGCAGCCCGTCGCGCCGCAGCCGCGCCTCCTCGTCCACGATCTCGCGGATGCGCGCGAGAAACCACGGATCGAACGCGGTGGCGGCGTTGATCTCGTCATCGGTCAGCCCAAAACGCATGGCCTCGGCGATCAGAAGCAGCCGGTCGGGCGTCTGGGCAGAGATGGCGCGGATCACCGCGGCACGGCCTTCATCGGGATCCGATGACCCCTCGATCGTCATCTCGTCCAGGCCGCTCAGGCCGGTCTCGAGGCTCGCCAGCGCCTTTTGCAGGCTTTCGTGGAAGCTGCGCCCGATCGCCATCGCCTCGCCCACCGACTTCATCGCGGTGGTCAGCGTGGGCTCGGCGCCGGGGAATTTCTCGAAGGCAAAGCGCGGGATCTTGGTGACCACATAGTCGATCGAGGGCTCGAAGCTGGCGGGCGTCACCTTGGTGATGTCGTTGTCCAGCTCGTCCAGCGTGTAGCCGACGGCGAGCTTTGCGGCGATCTTGGCGATCGGAAAGCCGGTGGCCTTGGAGGCCAGCGCGGAGGAGCGGCTGACGCGGGGGTTCATCTCGATCACCACCATGCGCCCGTCGGCGGGGTTCACCGCCCATTGCACGTTCGACCCGCCGGTCTCGACACCGATCTCGCGCAGGACCGCGATGCTCGCCGAGCGCATCCGCTGGTACTCTTTGTCGGTCAGCGTCAGCGCCGGTGCGACGGTGATGCTGTCGCCCGTGTGCACGCCCATCG
>JBCCMW010000496.1:0-2145 GCA_039026175.1 Pseudomonadota bacterium | reverse complement strand
GTGAAACCGGACTATTATGAAGCAGTAGACGACCACCTGCTGTTCATCCCGGGGGCGATTGCCACGTTTGTGCTTCTCGTTCTGAACGTGTTCTTCATGCGAATGCTGGTGAACATCAAAGTCTGAGGCGGGCGTCGCAGGGGGGCGGCGCCGGCATCGCGGCGGGCCCTGTCCGGGGGGCCGCACGTCATGGGCTGCGCGCCCGGCCCGGCAGTGGGAGCGGCGCACGGGGACCCGGAAGCGGGATCGCCGAACGGGGGAACGCGAGATGGAAGCAATCACGGGGATGCTCGACCGCTTCTCCTCGGCGCTGGTCGAGCAGTACGGCGAGGCGGCACCGTTCTACGCGATTGCCGGGATCTCGATCGTGTTGGTGCTGGTCGCCATTCCCCTGGTGCTGCGCGGCAAGAAGGACCCGCTGGAGCGGTTCAACTTCCGCGAAGAGCGGCTGAACAGCGAGCTGGTCAAGCTGCGCGACACCGGCGAGGGGCAGACCGGCGGTCTGGCCGATTATCTGCAGCCGACCGACAAAAAGCAGATGTCGGACACGCGCAAAATGCTGCGCCAGGCCGGCTTCGACACCGCCTCGGCCGTGCGCAGCTACTACACCGCGCGGTTCGGTCTGACGGTTGGTCTGACGGCGGTGGGCGCGGTGCTGTTCCTGATCGCGCCGGCCGAGCCAAACGTCACCTTCGGGATCATAATCACCGCGATCCTGGGCTTTATCGGCTTTCTGGGCCCGGTTTACTGGGTGCAGCGCTCGATCGCCGTGCGGCGCGAGGAGATCCAGAAGGCCTTCCCCGATGCGATGGACATGATGCTGGTCTGCATCGAGGGCGGTCAGTCGCTGGACCAGGCGATGGCGCGCGTGGGCAAGGAGATGGAGGCCGCCGCCGGCCCCCTCGCCTACGAGCTCGGCATCGTCAGCCAGGAGTTTCGGGTCGGCAAGGACCGCATCACTGTGCTCCGCGACTTTGCCGAGCGCTGCAACGTGAACGACATCTCGTCGTTCGTGACGGTGATGATCCAGTCCACCGCCTTCGGTACGTCGATCAGCCAGGCCCTGCGGGTCTATGCGTCCGAGATGCGCGACAAGCGGCTGATGCGGGCCGAGGAAAAGGCCAACACGCTGCCGACCAAGCTGACGCTCGGCACCATGTTCTTCACCGTGCCGCCGCTCATCCTGATCCTGGTCGGGCCGTCGCTGATCCAAATCCTGCGCGCCTTCGCCCAGCTCGCCGGCGGCTGACATGGCCGGCGCGCGCCGCAGCCGGGCCATGGCGGCGGTACCGCTGTCCCTGCTGCTGACCGCCACCGCGATGGCCGGCTGCGCCAAAGAGCGGGGCATCGTGATCGCGCCCATCGTGATCGACCGTGACGCCTCGATGGCAGCGGCCGCCGAACGCGTGGCGATCACGCGCGATGCCGTGCCCGACACCGTGGTCGAGGGAGCCGAGCCCGCGGACGAGGGAAGCGCCGAGGGCGAGGAGACGGCCAAGGGCGAGGAGGATGCCGTCGCCCCCGCCTTCGACCCTGCCGATGTGCGCCCAGACACGCTGCCCGACATCATCCCCGCGATCTACGAGCCGCCCATTGCGCTGCCATCGGCCGAGGCGACGTGGCTGGGCTACGGACTGCAGCTTCTGGCGCGCAACGAGCCGCGGCTGGCCCAGCGGGCGTTAGAACGCTCGATCGCGCTGGAGGGGCCGCTGCTGGGTAACCTCACCGGTGCCGGCATCGCGGCGCTGCTCCGCGGCCATCTGACGGCGGCCGAGAACTACCTGACCGCAGCGCGCCGGATCGACGACGAGCATGTGGCCGCGACGACCGCGCTGGGTCTCGTCTACCTTGCGCGCAACGAGCTCGAGCCTGCGCGCCGCCTCTTCCGCATTGCCTTCGTCGCCTCCAGCGGCGCCAGCGATCTGGCGGCTGAAAAGCTGGTCGAGGTCGACCGCCGCATCGCCAGCGCCCGGGCGGTAGACGCCCGCGAGGCCGAGCGCCGGGCCGCCGTCACCTTCCGCACCGTGCGCACCGGCCGCTCGGAGTTTCGGTTGGAACCGATCGACCCGCGCTCGGTCGGCGCCGGGCCGGGCGATCCGGGCCCCACGCCGCCCGCCATTGCCGCCGCGGCCACGGCCTCGGGCC
>JBCCMW010000495.1:0-2150 GCA_039026175.1 Pseudomonadota bacterium | reverse complement strand
GCTGAGATCCCTCCACAAACACCCTTGTCGCTGCTGGGCATATTGCGTATCGTCTCCCCACTGCTCGATAGGTTTCTTGCCTGTATGAAACCTGCCTCAACACCTGACGCGCCCCTCCGGGGGCGCTTTTTTTTTGGCACAGCGCGTGCCCGCACCGCTGTCGGGTGCCTCTCCTCCCCGCTATAACCCTCACGCGCCGCGGGTGCACGCCCTGTGGCCCCCGAATGTGCGTCGCCGCCGGTCCGCGGCGGTGGCCCCCATCCAACGCCCGGTCCCGGTGCGCCTGGTGCGCGGGGACCGTCCCAACGCGCACCACCGCACACCCATCCACTGGCAAGGAGGCCGGCATGTCGATCGCAGGGAAAGTCGCCGTCGTAACCGGATCGAACTCGGGCATCGGTCTCGGCGTGGCCGAAGAGCTGGCCAAGCGCGGCGCCAAGGTCGCGCTGAACTCGTTCTCGGACAGCACCGAGGATCACCAACTGGCCAAGGACGTGGCCGAACGCACCGGGTCCGAGGTCGTCTACCTGCAGGGCGACATGTCCAAAGGCGACGAGTGCCGCGCGTTGATCGCCAAGACGGTCGAGGCGTTGGGCGGCTGCGACATCCTGGTCAACAACGCCGGCATCCAGCACGTCGCCCCGCTGGCCGAGTTCCCGGCGGGCAAGTGGGACGCGATCCTGGCGATCAACCTGTCCTCGGCCTTTCACACCACGGCCGCCGCGCTGCCGGTGATGCGCGCGGCGGGCTGGGGGCGTGTGGTCAACATCGCCTCGGCGCACGGACTGACCGCCTCGCCGTTCAAGTCGGCCTATGTCGCGGCCAAGCACGGCGTCGTGGGACTGTCCAAGGTCACCGCGCTGGAGACCGCCGAGGAGCCGATCACCTGCAATGCGGTCTGCCCGGGCTATGTGCTGACCCCGCTGGTCGAGGCCCAGATCCCCGACACCATGAAACAGTACAACATGAGCCGAGAGGACGTGATCCGGAACGTTCTGCTCGAGCGTCAGCCGTCCAAGACCTTTGCCACGGTGGGGCAGCTCGGCGGCACCGTGGCCTTCCTGTGCTCGGACGACGCAGCCCAGATCACCGGCACCGCGATCTCGGTCGACGGCGGCTGGACGGCGCTCTGAGATCGGGTCGCAAGGGTGCGGGCGACCCGACTTCGACCTACGCGTGTGTTGCGCTGCGGTCTAAGCTGCGTTGCGAAATCGTCAACGAGTGTGGCCCAAAGCGGGAAACCGCTGGTGGTTCACGCTCTTTTCCGTCGGGTTTCCTCGATCTTCGCTATGCTGCGGTGCAAAAACATGCCTATATGGCCTGCAGGTGATTTCCAAGGAGAGCGCCATGCAAAACGAAGAGGCACTTGCGGCGTTGAGCGCATTAGGCCACCCACGGCGGCTCGAGGCATTGCGACTTCTGGTGTCTTCGGGCGCCGAGGGTCTGCTGGCCGGCGAGGTCGCCGACCGGCTGGGCGCCAAGCAGAACACCATGTCGACGAACCTGGCGGTGCTGTTGCGCGCCCGGCTGGTCGAGGCCCGGCGCGAGGGCCGCGGGGTGCGCTACACCGCGAACATCGACACGTTCAGCGCCATGCTGCAGTTCCTGGTGAGCGACTGCTGCGGCGGCAACCTGGCCGTCTGCCGCGCGCTGGAACAGGCGCTCAAGGGCGACCAGATGGCCGAGCAGATGGCCAAGGCCGGCTGACAGGTATCGCCGCCCGGTCCGCCGGGCGTCGGACACGGCGCGCGCCTGCGCGCGATCCTGCAGGCATCCGGGGGACGCTGCGGTGAGTGCGGCGCCCACGCCCAGCGTCGACGGCAGCGCGCCGCCAACGCCTCCCGGGCGTTTCAACATGGCGGCGCACGTGCTGGCCCCTGCCGCCACCACGCCCGACAAGACGGCGCTGCGCGTGCTGGCCGATGCCGACGGCGCCGTGGTCGAAACGGCCACCTTTGCCGCGCTGGACCGCCAGATCCGGTCGCTGGCCGCGGGCCTGCGGGCTGCCGGCCTGGCACCGGGGGACCGGGTGTTCCTGCGCCTGCGCAACTCGGCCGATTTTCCGCGCCTGTTTTTCGCCACCATCGCCGCCGGCGCGGTGGCAGTGCCGACCTCGGCTGCGCTGACGGCGGTCGAGGCCGAGCGGCTGG
>JBCCMW010000494.1:0-2158 GCA_039026175.1 Pseudomonadota bacterium | reverse complement strand
GGCCGGCTGGGCCTCGCCCAACCGTCTGGCGGGCCTGCGCTTTGTGCCGCCGCTCGCCGTCGCCTTCCACCACAGCCCGGTCTCCGAGGGCCGATCCGTCCGCTTCGAAGCCGCCGCCGGCGTGCCCGTGCGCGCAGCGGCCGCCGGCCGGGTCAGCAACATCCGCAGCAGCAGCGGCAACGCCATCGTGGTGATCGACCACGGCGCGGGCGTCACGACCTCGTATGTCGGGTTTTGCGGCCCGGCGCCCGCGGGCGGCACGCGGCTCGCGCGGGGCGAGGCGTTCGCCGAGGTGTGCCCCGGCGACGATGGCCCGGGTCTGTTCACCTTCTCGATCACCGGCCCCGAGGGACCGGTGCAGACCCTGCGCTATCTCCGCGGGCCGGTGGCCGAGTGATCGGGCACTGCGCCTAGAACAGCCGCCCCAGCGCCCCGACCAGCGCCCCGCTCAGCGCCGAGACGCCGGCCCCGCCGAACAGGTGATGGTCCAGGGCCAGCAGCGCAAACCCTGCGCCGACGGCCAGAAGCAGACGAAACGACCGATCCATCGCGCACGAGTGCCTCGGCGCTGCGGGTCGCTGCAACCCGGCCTTCCGCCGCGGCGCATGCGGCCCGCAGTGCGCCGTGCGCCCCGCGCCGGCGGGGCTCGCCCAGCCGAGCACGTTCTGCATGCCGAGCCCCTGTGGCACGTGATCGGCGCTCATGCGCGCATTCTTTCGGGTCGGCTGCACACGGACGGTGGTTGACGTCCAGGGCAGCAATCCGCGTGGCGCGCTGTCCCGTCTATTCGCATGCATCGATGTCGCGTCATCCGAGCGCCGATGCGGCCCCTGCCGGGCCGAAGGGCAGACGAGCGGTCCGGGCTAAGCTGTCCTAAAACCGGACAAAATTGACGTTGCATGGCTGACAAAGTCTTGCTTCGGCTCCCGAGCGTGAAATTCCTGCGAAAGACTTGCCGTAACGGTCTTGATTCCATGGGCCAAGACCCCATCAATTTGGCGGCGATGCTGCGGTTGGGACCCGCAGGCCCTATCGTGTTACCCGTCCAACTCGTGCCGCATTTCTCGTGCATCGCATCGAGAGCCGACGCGGGTAGTCTGTACGCGTTTCCCTTCGCAGTTTTGGTGTTCGCAGGCCGATAATCCGCCTAGACTGGGGGATGAGATGCAGAAACCGCGCACACCGTCGATCTGGCGACGGCTGGCGTCGCCCGGGACGCCTGCCTTCTTGAAGGTCTTCCCCGCCTGGGAACTCTTCCTCTGCGCCGGCGACCGGATGATGCACCTGAGGCTGTCGCCCATCGGCCAGATCGGTCTGGTCGGCGCCGTGCTGGCGGCCATCGCCTTCTGGCCCAGCGGATCCAGCGACGGGCCAAGCGCCTCGGCGGGCGACGGCGTTGCGATCCCCGGCGCCGCTGTGGCCGGCATGCGCGCCGAGCAGGACACGCCCGATCCGCAGATGGCCGCCGCGATGGCCGAGCTGGCGGCACTGCGCGAACAACTCGCCGACATCGACAGCGCGAACGGCCGCGATCTGGCAGCGCTGCAGGCGCAGGTCGAGGCCGACCGTCAGCGCCTGCGCGATCTGCGCGAGCGGCTGGCGTCCTCGTCGAGCCGGTTCGACGAGGCGCTGTCGGATCTCACCCGCTCGCAGAACAGCCTGGAGGCCGCGCGGGCCCGCGTGACCGAACAGGACGAAGAGATCGAGGCCCTGCGCGCGGCGCTGACCGAGGCGCGCGAGGCCGAGCGGCTGGCCGCGGCCCAGGCGGCCGAGACCGCGGCGCGCCAGGCTGCCCGTGCGGCCGAGCTCGCGGCCGCGGAAGCCGCCGCGTCGGCCGAGGCGGCGGAGGCCGCCGAGGAAGCGACCGCCGAGGAACGCGATGTGGTTGTGGCCGTGGCGCCCACAGCGCCGGGGTCGCCATCCGGCTTTGGCGGCGGGGCGTCGGGCCTGGCGGCGGGCGGCGATCTGGTCACCATGGCGCCGCTCACGCTGAACAGCGTCGCCCCGGACAGCTTTGCCCGCCCCTCGGCCCAGATCGTGCCCAGCACCGGTGCCGGTGGCGCGGCGCCGTTGCCCCGTTCGGTGGACGGGCTCGGCGCCAGTGCGCCGGCGACGGTGGCAGCACTGGGCAGCGCCGTCGCGCCGCAGAGCGTGGCGG
>JBCCMW010000493.1:0-2171 GCA_039026175.1 Pseudomonadota bacterium | reverse complement strand
GACGCAGCAGGATGTCGGCCGCGCGGGCTTCTACCTGCTGTCGGATCTCGCAAGCGGCGTGACGGGCGAGACGCACCATGTCGACTGTGGCTACCACGTCGTCGGCATGAAGGCCGAGGACGCGCCCGACATCGCGCTGGCGCGGGACTGAGCGGCCCCGGCACCGAGCCACAGCCCGCATCGCTCGCAGTGGCGCAGGGGCTGACCTGGGATGCGGGCGACGTGCCGCGCTCGCGGCGCTTCGACGACACGTACTACGCGGCCTCCGACGGGCAGGCCGAGACGGCTCATGTCTACCTTAGCGGCAACGATCTGCCAGAGCGCTGGCGGGGGCGCGAGGCGCCGTTCCACCTGGCCGAGATCGGTTTCGGCACCGGCCTCTCGATGCTGCTCGCGGTGTCGGCCTGGATCGAGGCGGGTCGGCCCTGCCCGCTGATCCTGACCTCGATCGAGGCATGGCCGCTGCCCGCCGCCGACCGTGCCCGGGCGCTCGCGCGCTGGCCCGGTCTGGCCGCGCTCAACGCAGGCTGGCTTGTCGACCTGCCGGACCGGCCGGGCTGGCATCGCCTGGCGCTGGATGGGGCCACGCTGACGCTCGGCATCGGCCTTGCAGCCGACCTCGTGTCCCAGATGTCGCGGCCCGTCGATGCCTGGTTCCTCGACGGCTTCAGCCCCGCCCGCAATCCTGAGGCCTGGGACGCAGGGCTGATGACGGCCGTCGCGGCGCGAACCGCGCCGGGCGGCAGCGTCGCCAGCTTTACCGCGGCCGGAGAGGTCCGCCGGCGCCTGAGCGCCGCAGGCTTCTCGGTGACCCGCGCGCCCGGCTTCGGCGCCAAGCGGCACATGACGCGGGGCGTGCTCGCCCCGGGCTAGCGTCGATCACTCCAGCCAAAGCGGGTTGGACCAGGCTCGCCGCCCGGCCGCGTCGTCGACCGCGATACGCACCCAGCCGCCCGCTGCCAGCTTGGCCGTCAGCGGCAGCTCCGCCCGGGTCATTGCGCGGCCGTGGCGCGCCTCGGCAGCCGAGCGGGCGCCCATCGCAATCACGTGGTCGGCCGGTGAGCACTCGACCTGGATTGCACCGCCCTCGATCCGGAAATCGCGGATCTCGGGGCCGGTGGTCGCGTAGTAGGCCCCGTCGCGGAGCGCGGTCACCAGCGCGTCGGGCGCATTGGCCTCGGCGCGCACCATGACCCAGCCGCCGAACGCGTCGGGCCCGTGGAAATGCGCATCGTCCGAGGCCGAGCCCGTCAGGCGGCGTCCCTCGTTCAGCAGCGCGTCCCAGACCCCGATGCCCGAGCCGCGCGCCGCCCCGATGACGCAGGTATGATTGTAGATCTCCACGGCATGGGCGGCGGCAACCGTGCGCCCGTCCTCGACCGTCATGCCGTACCATTCGGGGTGGGCCATCGCGACAAACGCGCCGGCCTCGGCACAGCGCTTCGCCAGCGACGCCGCGCTTTCGCCGCCCTCATGCGGGTGAAAATCTGGCTGGTCGGGACGCTCGAAATCGCGCGGCAGGCCGATGGCCAGCATGTGCCACAGCTCACCATTGGCCAGCGACCCGCCGTGCATCTCGGCGCCCAGGATCGTGGTGAAGCGGTTCGAGCGATAGCCGGTCGTGTCGGTGATCGGATAGCCGTAGCGGCCGACCATGTGATCCGAGAGGCAGAGGAAGTCATAGCCGGCCTCCTCGTAGCGCCGACACACCTCGCCCGGCTCCAGCGCGCCGTCGGAGCGGGTCGAATGGGTATGCAGGTTGCCCCGCCAGAACCGACCCGGGCGGGAGAAGGCGATCTGCTGCATGAAACCAGGCTCCGTCGTTACTGCCCAAGCCGTATCGCCGTGCGGTGACAGGTCGACGTCGCCGGGCACGCTGTCCGCCGGTCCCTGTACGCGTGCAGATGCGCGGCGGACAACACCCGCCGCAGCCACGGGGTGCGGTCAATCGGTGCCGGCATCGGCCATCAGCGAGGCGTTGCCGCCCGCCGCGGTCGTGTCGATGCAGACATGGCGCTCGATCTGCCAGCGCGACAGCGGATCTGCGGCCGAGAGCAGCGGCAGGATCGGCCCGTCGCGCGCCGCCAGGGCCCGGCGGATCGCGGCTCGCGCGTCCTCGGGGCCGTCATGCGCGACGGCGTCGACGCCCTGCAGCGCCGAAAGCACGCCGG
>JBCCMW010000492.1:0-2185 GCA_039026175.1 Pseudomonadota bacterium | reverse complement strand
CCGGCACGACGCCGTCGCCTGGTTCGCCGAGCGCCCCGCGCTGGCCGGCCCCGTGGGCGAGGCGCTGGCCGCAGCACCCGACATCGAGCGGGCGCTGGCGCGGCTTGGCCTCGGCCGCGGGGGGCCGCGCGATCTGGCGGCGATCCGCGGGGGCCTGGCGGCCGGTGCGGCGCTGGCGGCATTGCTGGACCCCGGCGCGCACCCTTCGCTCGCGCCCGTGCCCGGGGCCATCGCCGCCGCCCGCGCCGCCCTGACCGGGCACGAGGCGCTGGCCGCCCGCCTGGCCGACACCCTGGTCGACAGCCCGCCTGCCGCGGTGCGCGACGGCGGCGCGGTGCGCGATGGCGTGGACGAGACGCTGGACGAGGCGCGGCGCCTGGCGCGCGAGGGGCGCGGCGTGATCGCGGGGCTGCAGGGCGACTATGCCCGCGCCACCGGGATCGACAGCCTGAAGGTCAAGCACAACAACGTGCTGGGATACTTCGTCGAGGTCACCGCCCGCCACGCCGAGCGGCTGCACCAGGATCCCGACTTCCGCCACCGCCAGACGCTGGCCAACGCGCACCGTTTCTCGACCGTCGAGCTGGCCGACATCGAGAACCGGTTGCAGAACGCCGGCGCCCGCGCGTTGCAGATCGAGGAGCGTCTGGTCGCCGATCTCACCCAGGCCGTCCTGGCCGCCCATGCCGCGGTCGCCGGCGCGGCCGAGGCGCTGGCCGTGATCGACGTCACCGCCGCGGCCGCCCTGCTGGCCCGCGACGGCGCCTGGGTGCGGCCCCAGGTGGACGCCAGCCGCGCCTTCGCCGTGCGCGCCGGCCGGCACCCGGGCGTCGAGCAGGCGCTGCGGCGGACGGGGACCAGCTTCGTGCCGAACGACTGCGACCTCTCGGCCGGCGACCCGGCGGGGCCCGCGCCGCTGTGGCTGGTGACGGGGCCCAACATGGCGGGCAAGTCGACGTTTCTGCGCCAGAACGCGCTGATCGCGATCCTGGCGCAGGCCGGGCTGTTCGTGCCGGCCGAGGCGGCGCACCTGGGCGTGGTCGACCAGGTGTTCAGCCGGGTGGGCGCGGCGGACGATCTGGCCGCCGGGCGCTCGACCTTCATGGTCGAGATGGTCGAGACCGCGGCGATCCTGAACCAGGCCGGCCCCCGCGCGCTGGTGATCCTGGACGAGATCGGGCGCGGCACGGCGACCTGGGACGGGCTCTCGATCGCGTGGGCGGCGCTGGAGCATCTGCACGACGTCAACCGCTGCCGCGGGCTGTTCGCCACGCACTACCACGAGCTGACCGCGCTGGCGGAACGCCTGCCGGCGCTGGCGCCCGTGTCGGTCCAGGTGCGCGAATGGCGGGGCGAGGTCGTGTTCCTGCACGAGGTCGCCGCCGGCGCCGCCGACCGCAGCTACGGCGTGCAGGTCGCCCGGCTCGCCGGCCTGCCCGAGCGCGTGATCGCCCGCGCGCGCGAGGTGCTGGCGACGCTGGAGGCCCAGGACCGCGGCGACCCGCGCGAGCGCCTGCTGGAGGGTCTGCCGCTGTTCGCCGCGCCCGTGGCCACGGCGGCGCCGCCACCGACGGCCGCGCCGCCGCGGCCCAGTGTCGTGGAAACGCGGCTCGCCGCGCTAAACCCCGACGAGATGACCCCGCGCGAGGCTCTGGAGGCGCTCTATGCGTTGAAGGGTCTGGCCGAGGAGTGAGGAGGAGGGCCTATTCCGGCGCTGCGCCGGGCCTGCTCAGGATAAAGGCCGCCACGGCCGTCAGCACGACGGCCTGGACCGCCAGCACCGCTGGCCCGACGCCCAGCGCGACCGACAGCGCAAAGCTGGCGGCGATGGCGATCACGGCCATCCGCTTGGCGCGCGGCCGGATGACGCCGGAGGCCTGCCAGTCGCGGATCGCGGGCCCGAAGCGGGCGTGGTTGACGAGCCAGTGGTGAAAGCGCTCGGAGCCGCGGGCAAAGCAGAAGGCGGCCGCGATCATGAACGGCACGGTCGGCAGCAGCGGCAACACGGCACCGAGGAGGCCCAGCCCGAAGGCGACCCAGCCGGCCAGACACCACATCGCTCGGATCCCTCGGGCACGCATGCGCTTCAACATAGCGGTGGCACGGCGCCGGCACAGCGCCCCATCGCCAACGCCGGGCGCGTGCCGGCCGGAGGCCCCGGAAACCCGAACGCCGAAGGCGCCTT
>JBCCMW010000491.1:0-2209 GCA_039026175.1 Pseudomonadota bacterium | reverse complement strand
GCAGCATCGCCCTTCCCTCGCCCCGCCGGCGGGGCCGAGGCTGCGGCGCGGGCGGGGGTGCCGAATGCGCGCCCGTCACGCGCGCCCATCTGCGCGCCCATCTGCGCGCCCGTCGGCGCACATGGGGCAATGCCCCGCCGCATCCCCCGGCCGAGACGGAGACCCCGCCCGTGACCATCCCTCCCCGCCAGAGCCGCCCGCGCCACCGCCCGCCCGCGGCCCCGCGCCGGCGCGCGCACCACCCGGATCTCAGCAGCCTGCAGGGCTGGCGCGCCGCGCGGGCCGAGGCCGAGATCGGCACCAAGCGCTGGGACGAGGAGCGCGCCTGGGCGCTGAAGATGGGCCTGACGGGTGCCGACAGCCTGGAGGATCGCTCGATCCCCACCTTCGCGCGGGGCGAGCTGCCGCACTACGCCGGCATCAACACGTTCCTGAAGGCGCCCTATGCCGAGGACGTGGCCGACGTACAGCACTACGACGCCACCGTGCTGGGCGCGCCGTTCGACGGCGGCACGACCTACCGGCCGGGCACCCGCTTCGGCCCCCAAGGGGTGCGCAAGATCTCGGCGCTCTACACCCCCTACAACTACGAGATCGGGGTGGACCTGCGCGAGCAGATGACGCTGTGCGACGCGGGCGATATCTTCACGATCCCCGGCAACATCGAGAAGACGTTCGACCAGATCTCCCGCGCGGTGGCGCACGTGTTTTCCAGCGGCTCGCTGCCGATCATCATCGGCGGCGACCATTCGATCGGCTTTCCGTGCGTGCGCGGCATCGCCGAGTGCACGTCGAAGACCATCGGCATCGTCCACTTCGATCGCCACGCCGACATCCAGGAGAAGGACCTGGACGAGCGGATGCACACCACGCCTTGGTTCCACGCGACCAACCTGCCCAACGTCCCGGCGGTGAACCTGGTGCAGGTCGGCATCGGCGGCTGGCAGGTCCCGCGCGAGGCGGTGGTCGAGGCCCGCAAGCGCGAGACCAACATCATTACCATGGCCGACATGGAGGCGATGGGCATCGACAAGACCGCCGAGATGGCGCTGGAGCTGGCGTGGAAGGACGCCGACATGGTGTACATGTCCTTCGACATCGACAGCATCGACTGCGGCTTCGTGCCCGGCACCGGCTGGCCCGAGCCCGGCGGCTTTCTGCCGCGCGAGGCGCTGGCGCTGGCCTCCAAGGTCGCGGCCGAGGGGATCTGCGGCATGGAGCTGGTCGAGGTCTCGCCGCCCTACGACACCTCGGAGATCACCGCGCTGATGGGCACGCGGGTGATCGTCGACGTGCTGGGTGCCATGGTCTCGGCCGGAACGCTGGGCAAGCACAAACCGCTGATCGACAAGCCCGTCAGCATCCCGGCGGGAGACTTCGAGGGGAGGCGCTGGTCCAATGCCCCATGACCGTCCGGGCGCCCCCGATCAAGGCCCCGACCACGACCACGACCACGGCCAGGGCCACGATCAAGGCCACAGCCGCGCGCAGGGTCGGACGCGGGGCCACAACCGCGCGGCCGACCACCTGCTGAGCCACCTGGGCGGACGGCACACGGGCGGCGAGCAGGAGGCCGATCTGCAGGCGCTGGCCGCGGCCTTCATCGACGGGTTCGTGCAGGCCGAGGACAAGATCAGCTTCCTGCGCGTCGCCGGCGTGCCGTTCGAGCGCGCGTGCGAACACGGCGGCCCGGCGCTGAAGCTGGTGGACGTGCGGCTGGCCACCGAATGGCAGGTCGGCACCGCCTCGCCCGCCTTCGGCACGCGCGAGCTGAGCTATCGCCCGCTGACCGGCGCGATGGTGGCCGAGCGCACGAACCTGACGCTTGTCTATGTGTCGCTGGATCGCCGCCTGGACCTGGACCTAAGAACTTTCCTCGCTGCCGGGCACGGCGACCCCTGACCAAACGGAATCGCGGCTGGTCGCCGCGATGCTTGATGGTGGGCGGTGTGGGCGTCGGCCGGACGCGCTTGCGGGATCGTGCTTGGGACGAAAGGGGAAGGGGGCGCTCGCCGCTTGGCAGTCCCCTTTGAATGCTCAAAGGGGACAGGCGGGAGCGTTCTGCAGGGGTGGGGGCCGCCGGGGGGCCCCCCCCCCGGGGGGGGCGGGGGGGGCGGGACAGGGGTTTGTGTTTGATATAAGAAAAGCCCGCGCGGGGACTTGAAAGGGGAGGGGGGAGACAGACGGCCCCGCCCCCGAGGTGTCCCGG
>JBCCMW010000490.1:0-2210 GCA_039026175.1 Pseudomonadota bacterium | reverse complement strand
GGGAGGGGCGGGTGGTCGTGGGCGCTGCCTGTCGCGGAGCCGTTGGGGGCGCCGGCGCGCACGCGACACGCTGTCCCCGCGCCGGCGCCCGGCCGGGCATGGCGGGCCGGGCATGGCGGGCGGGGCATGGCGGGCGGGGCATGGCGGGCGGGGCCGGGCGGCCCTATCTGCTGGCCAAGCCCCAGCGACGGAGCGCGCCATGATCCCCGCCATCGCCACGCTCTTTACGGTGCTGAATGCCGGCGAGGTGGATGCTTCGCTGGACCGTTTCGCCTGGTCGCACCGGCCGATCCTAGTCTTCGCCGGCGCCGAGGACGACCCGCGCCTGGCCGCGCAGCTCGACGCGTTGCGCGCCGCCGCGCTCGAGCTCGCCGAGCGCGACAACGTGGTGATCGTCGACCGCGGCGGCGACAGCGCACTGGCCCGGCGCTTTCGCCCGAACGGTTTTACCGTGATCCTGGTCGGCAAGGACGGCGGCGAAAAACTGCGCCGCACCGAAGTCACCCCGCCGCAAGACCTGAACGACCTGATCGACACCATGCCGATGCGCCGGCGCGAGATGCGCGAGGACGGGCAGACCCGTCCCTGACCAGCCCACAATGGGCGCCCGCGATTGCACCAGGGCGGCCCCGGGATTATATCTGTATGGTGCAAGCAGGAGGGTCCGATGGCCGACGACAAGCCGCAGCCGCGCCCCATCACCGGGCGGACCGGCCCGAACCCGGGCTACTGAACCAGGGTTACTGAACCAGGGTTACTGGGCCTAGGTTACCCAGCCTTGGTTACTGCGTCCGGGTTGCTGAGCCAGGCTTACTGATCCCGGGCTATTGCACCCGGGGCGGGGCGCCGCCCCGCCGCAGCGACCAGTCCAGGATCGCCACCGCGTCTTCGCCGAACCGGCGGGCGGTGTGCTTCAACTCGATGAAATGGCGGTACATCTGGCGCTGCCGCTCTGGCGCGATGGCGGTGAAGCGCGCGCCGCGCATGTCGTCGGCGAAATCCGCGATGGTGTGGAGCTGGCTGTCGTAGCGCACCACCGGCCCGATCACGTCGGCCGTCAGCAGCGCGATATCCGCGACCATCGCCTGGAAGATCGTGTCGTGCCGCTCGCGCGGGATCAGCGGCACGAAGCGCGCCCCGCCCTCGTCCGGCGTCTCGGGCTGGCCGATCCGCTGCAGCATCCAGGCCGCGGCCTCCTCCAACCCCTCGGGGTCGAGCTGGTGGATGTGGGTCCGGATCTCGGCCGCCAGCGCGCGCTGCATGTCGGCCGAGCGTTCGTCGCGGAGCCGCGCGGCCTCGACCCTTTCGTACCGGCGATTCAGGAACCATAGCAAGATGCCGCCAACCGCGGTCAGGATGGCGGCGATCAGCGTGGCGAGCGCGCGGCCCTCGAACGCCGCGAGGGCGGCGACCAGCACGTCGGTTGCGGCCTCGCTGCCCTCCACCGCGGGGACCGGGGCGGCGGGGCTACTCGAATTCCATGATGACGTCGTCGACGCTGAGCCCGGCGCCGGCGGCGACGTTGATCTTGGCGACGGTCGCCTTGCGCTCGGCGCGGAGCACGTTCTCCATCTTCATCGCCTCGACGGTGCAGAGCGCCTGGCCCTGCTGGACCTCGTCGCCCTCGGCCACCGACAGCGCGACCAGCGTGCCGGGCATGGGGCAGAGCAGCATCTTCGAGGTGTCGGCCGCCTGCTTCTCGGGCATCAGGGCGGCCAGGGCGGCGGCGCGCGGGGTCCGGACCTTCACGTCCAGGTCGGCGCCGCGGTAGCGCACGCGGAACCCCTCGGTCCGCCGGTCGACCTTCAGCACCAGGTCGGCGCCCTCCTCGAAGTCCGGCACCCCGGCGTCCTCGTCGGCGAAGCTGAAGGCCGCGATTCGGTCGCCCGGCTCGTAGGTGGTAATCAGCGTCGTGAAGCTGTCCTCGTCCTCGAAATGCACGCGGGCATAGACCGCGTCGGGCGCGCCGGCGCGCGGGTCCTCCAGGAACGGGTAGACCCGCGCCAGCCACGTGCGCCCGCCGAAGCCGACCGACCACCAGGCCGACGGCGCCCGCGCGCCTTCGCGGAGCTGGCCCGTGATCTCCAGGTCGCGCAGCGTATGGATGACGTGCATCGCCACCGTCGCGCGGGCGATCTTCTCGACCACGTCCTCGTCCGGCTCGGCGCCGTGGAAGCCGTCGGGATACTCCTCGGCGATGAAGGCGGTGG
>JBCCMW010000489.1:0-2245 GCA_039026175.1 Pseudomonadota bacterium | reverse complement strand
TCGCCCTGGCCGATCCCGCGCGGGAACTCGATGAAGACCTGCCGTCCGTCATCGAAGGCACGACGCGGCCGCCATGGCGCGCGGTCGCCGGTTATCCGATAGCGGAAATTGAGGTCGTCGAGATCGACATTGCGGCCGATGGGGAGGCTGGCCTCGGCGCGATCATTCTGGCGGCGAAGCGCGGTCAGCTCGTCTTCGGGATATTGCCACGAAACCGAAGCCATATAGGCCTGCGGTGTAGCCCGCAGTTCGAGATGGTAGGTCCGCCGGTCGGTGTTGATGACGAGATTGGTTACGAGATCGGGGCGTGTCGGTTTCACGAGGACATGGATGCGGCGGCTGTCGCCAGAGCCGCTCTCGGTATCGCCGATGATCCAGCGGGTCGTGTCACCCGCGGCGATCGGCCCAGAACCGACCAGGCTCTCACCGGCCTGCAACGCGATGTCCGTGACCTGCCCGGGTGACGTATAAACCTGATAAAGCGCGCCGGAGCTGAAGGGATAGAGCTGGACGGCGTTGATGAACCCGTCGCGCACGGGCTCGATCCGGGCGGCGGCGTTGGCATTGGTGATCCGTTCGGTCGGCTCGGCGGCTTGAGGCGACTTCGGATCGGCATCGACCCGCATGAGCTGGCCGGGCAGCGGTAGAGGCTCGGGTGTCTCGACGATCCGAACGGGTCGCGCCGGTTCCGCGACCAGCGTTGCGGCGACCGGGTCGTCGTAGCTGATCTCCGGCGGTTTGAAGGTCGCGCACCCGGCCAGCAGCGAGCCGGCGAGAAGTGTTGTGATGGAAAGTCTGGCTGACATGCGATGTCTGCCTGTGATGCGATCACTCATTGGGTGGACTCCCTTGACCAGTTGATGGCGTGGACGAAGACGCCGAGAGGGTTCTTTCGCAGGCGCTCGGCATCGCGGGGTGGCTGGACGACGACGCTCAGAATGCCGGTCCAGCGTTCGGTGACGGCGAGCTGGCCATTCACGTAGCGACGTTCGGTCCAGGCGACGCGGAAGCTGTTGTCAGAGGCGCGGATGACGCTCGAGATCTCGGCTGTGACCTGGACCTCGCCGACACGGGCGAATGGGTCATTCTCGCGGGCGAAGTCGTTGAGGGCTACTGAGCCGCGATCGGTGGTGAAGTCGTAGGCCCTGAGCCAGTTCTCGCGGAGCACGATCGGATCGGCGGGAACCTGGCGGACGTTCTCGATGAAGCGCGCGAGGTGGAAGGCGATCTGTGGATCGGTGGGACGGTAGTTGGCGGTGGCAGGCGCGACGGCCTGGGCGGCGCCGAGCCGATCGACCTCGACCACATAAGGGACGATGGTGCCTTGGGTGGATTGCCAGACCAGTGCGAGGCCGAAGGTCGCGGTGGATGCGAGACACCCGATCGCCATGAGGCGCCAATTGCGGGCCTGGGCGCGGGCCGAGCCCATGCGCTCGTCCCAGACCTGGGCGGCCTTTTGGTAGGGTGTCACCGGTTCGGGGGTCTTAGCGTATCGCACGCTCGGTCGCTTGAACCTCATGATCTCTCCGAAAGGCTGATGGATGTGCCCGCACCGCCGCCATCGCCGGAGCGGATGGCATGGGCGGCAACTGCTGCTCCGTGCTGCAGGCTTTGCTGGCGCTTCATGCGGCGCGCCCAGGCGGGCGGGCCGGCGTTTGTGTTTCCTGGGGCGGGCGTCGGTATGGAAGACGGGGAATTGCTGAACTTGCCGCCAGTGGCTTCGAAAGCGGCCCGCGAGCCGGAGCGGTAGCTGTCGCCGACGGCGCGCTTGAGCGGGCTGACGGCAGCCGACATCCCGGCCTGACCGACCGCGGCCATACCGCTCGCAGCTTTGCCGGCCGTGGAGGTGCCAGAGGCCGCGCCGATTTTGAAGGCGGTCGAGGCACCACCGGCGACGGTTGACCCGCCGCGCAGGGCGGCGCCACCTGCGGCCCCGGCGATCTTTGCGCCTGCGAGTCCTCCGGCAACGACGCCACCTGCTGCGAGGCCCGCACCGACTGCCGCGCCAGCGCCAAGCTGCGGTCCGCCCGAGACGATCCCATTGGCGATGCCGGGGCCGAAGATGCCGAGCGCGAGCAGCGACAGGGCTGCAAGCACCACGGCCATCGCGTCGTTAATGGTCGGCTCTCCGGTGAACCCGGCCGTGATCTCCTCGGGCGTCAAGGTGCTCGTGCTCGCCATCATCGTCGGCATCGGCTCGACCATCTTCGGGGAGTTCACCGCCGGGTTCACCGGAGAGCCGACC
>JBCCMW010000488.1:0-2267 GCA_039026175.1 Pseudomonadota bacterium | reverse complement strand
GCCGTCGATCTCGGCCTCGTGGCCGATGGCGGTGAGCTGGTCGACCAGCCAATGGCGCGTCTTCATGTCTTCGGCCGAGAGCGTCGGCCGGTGCACGCCGGTCTTGTAGGTGCCGATGCCACGCAGAAAGCGCAGATCGTCCAGCACACGTTGCGGGTTGGCTGCGACCATGGGGCTCTCCTTGGCGTTGCGCTGCGCTGCAGTGCGACGGTGCGCCGGCCGGGCCAGGAAGGAAAGCCCCACGGCACGTCAGGGCGACGGTGCATGGCCGGTTTGCCCCGCGGCTGCGGCAGCGTGCCCCGGATCGCGCGGCCCGCCGGCGGGCCACTCAGCCCGACGTGCCGAAGCCCGACGTGCCGAAGAGATCGCCGACCCCGCGCACGGTGCGGATCACGGTGGACTTGGCGGGGCGAGCGGCCGGCGGCGGCGCCCCATCGTCCGCCGCCGGCACCAGGCGCCCCACCATGCCCGAGCCCCGCGCCGGCGATCCGGCACCGGAACGGCGCGCGCTGGCGGCAGACGCGCCGCACACCGCCTGGTCGGCAGCGTTGCCGGCCGTTCTCCTTGGATCCGGCTCGGCGTCGCCCATGCCCGCATGCTCTCTACGCCGCCATGTCTCGCTTCCGACGTTGCGCGTCGTTTTCCCGAACACCCGATCGTGGTTCGATTGTTCCAGCGCCGCCTGATGTGGCACCCACGCGCGGCCAGCACGTCATGCGGTTCACAAATGCCTAGCGTTGCATCAAACTGTCATCGAATTAAGCGGCAGTTGATCGAGTTCGCCCAGCATTTCGGCACGCATTGCAGACACTGGGCAGACACTGGCTTGACACGGGGCAGCGACGGCCAACCATTCGCTCCCGAGCGGCCGGCGCTGGTCGGCTCGATTTATGCCCCGTGCCCGCGCCAGCCCGCCGCGGGCCGCCTGTCATCCCCCGGAGGTCCGCTATGTTCGCGTCCCGCACCGCCCGCCGCGCCGCCGGCGCACTCGCCCTGCTGCTGGCCGGCACACTCGCCGTCCCCGCCGCCGCGCAGGAGAAGACCGAGTTCCGCGTCGCCTGGTCGATCTACGTGGGCTGGATGCCGTGGGGGTACCTGGAAGCGTCCGGCATCATGGACAAGTGGGCCGACAAGTACGGCATCGACGTCGAGATCGTGCAGGTCAACGACTACATCGAGAGCATCAACCTGTACACGGCGGGCGAGTTCGACGGCGTCTCGGCCACCAACATGGACACGCTGTCGATCCCGGCCGGCGGCGGGGTGGACACTACGGCGCTGATCGTGGGCGACTTCTCCAACGGCAACGACGCCATCATCCTCAAGGGCGAGGGCGGGCTCGAGGATCTGGCCGGCAAGCCGGTCAACCTGGTGGAGCTGTCGGTCTCGCACTACCTGCTGGCCCGCGCGCTGGACAGCGTCGGCCTGGCCGAGCGCGATCTGGATGCGGTGATCAACACCTCGGACGCCGACATGATCGCGGCCTATCAGACCGACGAGGTCGAGGCCGTGGTGACCTGGAACCCGCTGGTCTTTACGATCATGGAGGAGCCGTCGGCCAACTTGCTGTTCACCTCGGCCGACATCCCGGGCGAGATCATCGATCTGATGGTCGTGAACACCGAGACGCTGGAGGCCAACCCCGACTTCGGAAAGGCGCTGGTCGGCGCCTGGTACGAGGTGATGGGCCTGCTGGCCGCGGGCGACGAGGCGGCGCTGAGCGCGATGGCCGAGGCTTCGGGCACCGATATCGCGGGCTTCAAGGCCCAGCTCGAGACCACGCGCATGTTTTACGAGCCGGGCGAGGCGGTGCTGTTCACCGAGGATCTGCGGCTGAAATCCACCATGGTTTCGGTGGCCGAGTTCCTGTTCGACAAGGGCATCCTGGGCGTCGATGCGCCCAGCGCCGATTTCGTGGGTGTCGCCTACCCCGACGGGTCGACGACCGGCGATCCGGACAACGTGACCTTCCGCTTCGACACCCGCTACATGCAGATGGCCGCCGACGGCGCGCTGTGAGGCCGGCGGGCCGCAAACCGGTCCCGGTGCCGACGCGCCCGGCCCGTCGCACCGCTGCCGCCGTGCCGGGGAGCCACCCATGGTGAGCATCGACAAGCCCGGTGCGGCGCCCGCCGGGGCGTCGGCTGCCGGGCACGCGCAGGCCGTCCCGACCGCCCCGTCGGCGACGGCCCGCGCCCAGCCGATGCCGACGCGCCCGGCCCGTCGCACCGCCGCCGCCGTGCCCGGAACCCACCCATGGTGAGCAT
>JBCCMW010000487.1:0-2296 GCA_039026175.1 Pseudomonadota bacterium | reverse complement strand
GACACCGACCTCGCGCGGTGGGTCTATCTGGACATCGGCAAGTTTTCGGGCCTCGCCGAAACCATCGACGAGGCCATCCGCTACCGCATCGAGACCGAGGCCGACGACCGCCCCCTGCCCGGCACCGGCACGGGTATAGGCACTGGCAGTGGCACTGGTTCTGGCACTGGCAATGGCACTGGTTCTGGCGCAGCCGCGCGCGGGCCGTGCATCCTGGCCGGCCCCAGCTGCGACAGCGCCGATGTGCTCTACGAGCGCCGACCCGTCGCCCTGCCCTTGTCGCTCCGCGCCGGCGATCGCGTCTGGATCCACGCCGCCGGGGCCTACACGTCGAGCTATGCCAGTGTCGGCTTCAACGGCTTCCCCCCGCTCGACACCGTGGTGATCTGACGACTGCGGGGCCGTGCACAGCCCCGCCCTGAACCCGCCGCCACTCCGCCGGCATGCCCGCCCAGCGATGCGCCACATCCCCTGGGCGAAGCGGCCCGAGATACCCTGGCCCGCCATCGTCCGCCGGCCCGCCCGACCTGCAGGCCGTGCCGCCCTGCCCCGCGTCGGACACCCCGACCGACCGCATCCGAGCCTCCATTGACAACGCCACCCACGCCGCCCTACCCACCCCCTGGGCAGGTGGCCGAGTGGTCGAAGGCGCTCCCCTGCTAAGGGAGTAGGCCCCAAAAGGGTCTCGTGGGTTCGAATCCCATCCTGCCCGCCATTCCACGTTCATCACCGCCGACACCGCGTAACACCCTGAGGCGCAAGGTCGTTTTGGGGTTCGAAATCCCTCTCTGCGGCAGTGGGCGAGACGGGTCGCCAAGGCGAGGTGGCGGGTGGTGAGGGGGCGCGCCAGGTCGCCTGATGCCCATCGTCTCCAGGGGTTTGCGAGAAACCCGGGGGCACGCTCGAACCTGGCGTCACGGCTGCGGCGCGGTCGACCGGTTCGACAACCTGTGAAAGGAGCGCTTCTCGCCCATGCGGGGCTGAGGGGCGCTGCGGCGGCACCGGCACGCGGTACACGGAAGAACTGACACCACGGCAAGCGCCGCAGCTGACCGTGCACCTGGAAGGCTACCCCGCTGGCACGGCCAGCGCAGACGGAAATCACCCCGCCTCTTCGCTCACGAACCGGGCCTGCGGTAGACCCGTGGCGGTTCAGTACCTCGACATGCGGCCCGCTTCGCGCTCAACTCTTCGCATGCGCACCCTTGTTCTGAGCCTTGTCGCGACGATCGCCCTGCTGCTTCCGGCCCGGGCGGAGACGCCCGTGGACGTGGAGCTGTTCCTCGCCGTCGACGTCTCGCGCTCGATGGCGCCCAGCGAGCTCGAGATCCAGCGCCGTGGCTACGCCGAGGCGCTGGTCAGCGAAGACGTGATCCGCGCGATCCAGTTCGGCGGCCCGCACGGCCAGATCGCCCTGACCTATACCGAGTGGGCGGGCGTCCGCTCGCAACGCGTGATCGTGGAGTGGACGCTGGTGCGCACGCGCGCCGATGCCGAGGCGTTTGCGGCGCAACTGACGGCCAACTTCGACGAAGCGCTGCGGCGCACCTCGATCTCGGGCCTGATCGACCATGCGCTGCCTCGGTTCGAAGACAACGGTTTCGCCGGCGAGCGCCTGGTGATCGACATCTCGGGCGACGGGCCCAACAACGCCGGCCGCCCCGTGTTGGCCGCGCGGGCCGAGGCCGAGGCGCGCGGTATCACGATCAACGGTCTGCCGCTGATGACCCGCGAGGGAATGGGCGCCCAGTGGCACCTCGACGACCTCGACGAGTACTACCGCCAGTGCGTCGTCAGCGGGCCCACCGCCTTTGTGATCCCGGTGTTGCGGTGGGAGGACTTCACCGACGCTGTCCGCCGCAAGCTGATCCTCGAACTCAGCGACCGCCAGCCCGACGACATGCCGGTGCGCCGCGCGCAAGGCTATGACTGCCTGATCGGCGAGAAGATCTGGAACCAGTATTTCGGCGACTGGAACTGAGGCTGTCCCGACCCTTTGCGCCACCCTCTGATCCTTGCATCCCGCCGATCGGCCGCCGTTGGCCCACGCGCCGTCCGGTGGTGGCGTTTGACGGCTTGCGGTGCGCCCCACGGCTGATAGGCGTGCGCAGACGTCAGAGGGACCCACACCATGCACCGCACCAAACTCGGCCGGACCGGGATCGAGGTCAGCCTGTTCTGCCTCGGCACCATGACATTCGGCACCAACACGGACGAGGCCGACAGTTTTCGCCAGCTCGACGCCAGTCTCGACTATGGCATCGACTTTCTCGACACCGCCGAAATGTACCCCGTG
>JBCCMW010000486.1:0-2297 GCA_039026175.1 Pseudomonadota bacterium | reverse complement strand
CGTAGCGCTCGTGGTCCAGGAAGCTGCCGACGCTGGCGCCAGCGTGGATCGCGTCGGTGCATCCGCTGCCGCCAAGGCAGACGGGCCCCCCACATAGCCGGCCAAGTGCCGGATCGCCTGGTCCAGGGTAGGCATGGCCGTGTCTCGGTATTGTTGACGACAGCCGAGATTGCTTGGCTGCGACCGGACTTTGCCGCCTAAAACTCTTGCGAACACTTGAGATACTTGAAGCTTCACAAAAGTTTCGGGAGCGATGGCACAGGAAAAACCATCGGCACGCCGTTGCCGTCGGGACTGGGCGGTGGGCGGAAGTTGCGGCGCCGGGCGGCCTGGGTGGCCGGCCCGGCGCCGGGTGGGTGGTCTGGGGCGCGGCCGGGTGTCGCCCGCGCCCTGGTCCGGTGTCGTAACGCGCCGCCCGCTCACGACATGATTTCGGCGCAGGCCCGCGTGTGATCGGCGATCGTCTGGTACGGGTCGCGGTCGCTGGAGACCGAGACCAAATACTGCTCGAAGATCACCTCGCGCTCGGCGCGCACCCGGTAGTCGGGGATGCCCAGCACCGAGGCGGCACGGAACACCACGTCGCGGCTGCCGCGCATGATCCGGTCGCCCATACGCATCAGACGGCGATCCCTGAACTCTTGGCCCAGGTAGCTGCTGACCTCGCCAAGGCTGTAGCAGGTGAGCGCCACGTCATAGACGTCCTGCACGGCCGCGCGCGTCTGGCCGGTGGGGACCACCTGTCCGCTGCCCCGGCTCGACTGGGGCGACGCACAGGCCGCGGTGGCCAGGCCTGCCACCAGCAGGGCCGCGACGTTGGCGAGGCGACGGCGCGAGCGGGTGGCGTTTGAGGTTTGCGGTTGCATGTCCTTGTTCCTCTCGGGTTCCCGTCGCTGGGCCCATCCCGGCGACAAGCAGACCCTGCGCGTCCCATCGAACGCGCGTGACTCCCATCGAGCGCAGGGGGCTCACAACTTTTGGGAGCCGGGGAGAGGGCGTTTCCCGCATGCGGCGACCATGCTAGCGTGATCGGGGTAAGGCGTTGACGTTACAGTCATCAGGACCGTCGTATCCATGATCGAGACCAGTCCGGAGCTGACCTGCCTGACCGCGCTGCGGGCGGCGCGCAGTCATTTCTTCGAGCGGGTGGTCGATAGCGCGCGCGCCAACGCGCCGGCCGCGCGCCGCGATGGCGAGGATCTGGCGCGCGAGTACGTGGCTCTGCTGCGCAACGACGGCACCGCGCAGATCGCCGAGTTCTTCTATCTGATCCGCGAGGTTGGGCTGAACGACGGCGAGCGCTTTGCCCTCTATGTCGAGAACCATAACCGCTCGATCGCCGAGTATGCCGCCGATCCTGCCAAGCGCGCCAAGCTGGGGCTTTCGCCGCAGCGGCTGGAGGCGGCGACGTTCAGCGAGCAGCAGATCAACTTCATCCGCGAGATGTCGCCGCCCGGGCGACTGCTGCTCGACCAGTCGGCGCTGGGGCGACTGCTGGTCGAGACGATGGCGCCGGAAAGCTGCCGCAAGCTCGTGGTGGCCCTCGCCGACGCGGGCCTGTTGCGCCGCTCGAAGGTCGGTGCGGTCGTCGTATGGTCCGACGGCACGCTGGAAGGGCTGTACCAGGAGCATCTGGCACAGATTGTCGAGGCGCTGAAGGAGACCGGATCATGCCCCGCCTGACGCACAGCCTTGCGCGACTGGCACCCGTAATGGCTCCCATCTGGGCGCCCGTCTTGGCTCTTGTGCTGGCGCCCGTCCTCGCGCTTGCCCTCGCGCTGTCGCCCGCGTCGGCGATGGCCGAATTGCCGATCCCCATCGAGGTGACGCCCGAGGCCCGGGCGCTGATCCTGGAGGGCGATGCGCTGGCCGCCAAGGCGCGCGCGCTGGATGCAATGATCGAGCGGCTGCAGGCCGAGCAGGACCGGCTGTTGACCCAGGCCGAGAGCCGGCGCGGCGAGGGCACTAATACCGGCGACGGCGGCACCCGCAGCCAGGGCGACCAGGCGTCGGGCGTGGTGATCGGCGATCTGGAGAACGCCGACCTGGCCCGCATCGCCGGGCTGCAGGACCAGATCGACGCGATGACGATGCAGCGGATCGGCTATACCCAGGGCGCCCGCGCGACGTGGGAGCGGGCGGCGGCGATCGATGCGGGGGCGGCCAACGCGGTGTTGCGGCGCATCATCGAGACCAGCAACTGATGCGACGGCCGGGCGCCCCGGCGCTGCCGCGCCACACGGTCCCGGCGCTGCCGCGCCACACGGTCCCGGCGCTGCCGCGCCACACGGTCCCGG
>JBCCMW010000485.1:0-2306 GCA_039026175.1 Pseudomonadota bacterium | reverse complement strand
CGTCGCCCTCCGGCGACGAATTCTGGCGGCGCGCTCTGGTGGCGCCTTCTGGCGGGGCGCTCTGACGGGACATTCTGGCGGGGCATCTTGGCGGGGCGTCGCGGTGTGGCGGGGCGTATGGGCGATGCGGCACGCCGCGCCCTGGATGCCGCACCCTGGGCGGCGGCTATCGGTCATTCGGCGGCGGGCTTCTGGGCGGGTTTGGCGGCCGCTTCGCCGGCGGGAACGGGCGGCTTGGCTCTGCCGATGCCCCAGGGCTCGCCCCCGGTGCCGATCGCGCCGCTGGCGCCGTCGCGCTTTTCCTCCTCCAGGCTGAACTCCTCGCGCAGCTTCTGCAGCCCGCCCTGGGCGCCGTACTCGGCCTGCAGGTGCAAAAGCTGTTCGTCGCGGCGCCGGAACTCGGCCACCGTCTCCTCGACCGCGGCACCCTCGCCCAGCTTGGTGAGCGCGAAAGAGGCAAGCTGCATCGAGCTCTCGTACATCTCGCGCACGGCGCCGGTGGCGCCGAGGCGTTCCAGCCGGATCTGCTCGAACCGGTCGGCGGCACGGCAGAAGATCGGTGTGTGCGGCAGGCGCGCGCGCAGCTTGGTCAGCGCCTTGGCAACGGCCTGCGGATCGTCGCCGCACAGGAAGATCGCCTTGGCCTGGCTCGCCCCGGCGAGCTTCAGCAGGTCCGAGCGGCGCAGATCGCCGAAATAGACCTTGGTCCCGAACGTCTCGGCGATGCGGATGCGCTCGGGGTCGTTGTCGATCAGCACGACCTCGAAGCCACGCAGCGCCATGACGCGCGCCACCACCTGGCCGAAGCGGCCGAAGCCCGCGACGATCACCGGAAACGCAGCCTCGGCCCGGTCGCTGCCCTCGATCCCGTCCATCGAGCGGCCGGCCCGGGCACAGACGACATCGGCCAGCGTCACCGCCAGCGGCGTCATCATCATCGTCAGCACGATGATGGCGGCGATGATCACCCCGACCTCGGGGTCCCAGAGCCGCGACTGGGTGCCAAGGCCGAGGATCACGAACCCGAACTCGCCGCCCTGGCCGAGAAGGGCCGCGATCTTCAACGCCTCGGGCCAGGTGGAACGCGCGAGACGGGTCAGCACCAGCAGGAACAGCGCCTTGCCGGCATAGAGCACGAAGGCCCCGGCGATCACGATGAACCACCAGTCGGCCAGCACGGTCCACTGCACCGTCATGCCCACGGACATGAAGAACAGGCCGAGGAACAGCGAGCGGAAGGGCTCGATGTCGGCTTCGAGCTGATGGCGATACTCGCTTTCGGCCAACAGCACGCCCGCGAGGAACGCGCCGAGCGCCATCGAGAGCCCCGCCGCCTGCATCAGCGCCGCCGAGAGCACCACGACGAGCAGCGCGGTGGCGGTGAAGATCTCCTCGGTATGGCTGAGCGCGATGGCGCGGAACAGCGGGCGCATGCCGTAGCGGCCGAACAGCACGACGATGCCGACGGCGCCGACGGCCTTGATCGCCTGCAGCCACCAGGCATCGCCCTCGGCCCCCGCCGGCGCGAGAAACGCGACGAGGGCCAAGAGCGGCACGATGGCAAGGTCCTGGAACAGCAGGATCGAGAACGCCCGGTCGCCGTGCGGCGTGGTCATCTCGCCCCGGTCGCGCAGGATCTGTACGGCGAAGGCGGTGGAGGACAGCGCCAGCGCCGCCCCGATCGCAAGATCGGCAGACCAGCCGAGCGTGGGCGCCACGACCCAGATCGTGCCCGCCAGCAGGATCGTGGTCGCCACCACCTGGCTGAGACCGAGGCCGAAGATCTCCATCCGCAGGCGCCAGAGCCGCGAGGGCTTGAGCTCGAGCCCAATGACGAAGAGCAGCAGCACCACCCCAAACTCGGCGATGTGGCGCACCCCGTCGGCGTCGGCCACCAAGCCCAGCGTATAGGGGCCGATCAGCATGCCCGCGGCCAGATAGCCCAGCACCGAGCCGAGGCCGATGCGCTTGAACAGCGGCACCGCGACCGCCGCCGAGCCCAGGAACACGGCCGCGCCGGCGAGCAGTGGATCGATCTCGGTACCCGGCGCCGCCATGCTTGGTCCCCTCGGTTCCTTGCCCTAACAGGAGCTAGAGGAAGGGCTGGAAGGCGCCAAGGTTGAACGCTGCAACTTACCACCAAGGCGGGCTCTTTCGCGCTCGACCCGGTCGATATCGGCCACCCTCCCGCCCGCCCCGGGTCCGACTAAGCGGAATCGCGGCTGGTCGCCGCGATGCTCGATGGTGGGCGCCCGGCGGTGGCCGTTGTCGCGCCGCCCAGGGGAAGGGGAAGGGGAAGGGGAAGG
>JBCCMW010000484.1:0-2317 GCA_039026175.1 Pseudomonadota bacterium | reverse complement strand
GGCCGTGTCCCCCGTCTTGTCCCCGGCGTTATGGTCGTCGACGGTCGTCATGCGGCCTCCCTCCGGCGCGTCCATCAGGTGAGATCGAAGCCCCGCGCGCGCACGAAGGCGCCGAAATCGGCGCGCTCGGGCACGCCGTACTGCCGGGTCTTTTCCTCGGACCAGGTATACGTCTCGACCGTACCCCAACGCTCGACCGCGCGCTGCTGGCGATAGGGCTGGGTGGCGGCCCGGGCACGGTCATACGCCTCGACATGGGCCGCCAGCCTGTCCTCGCCGTAACGGTTGCGGTGCACCGTCGCGGCCAGCGGCAGGCGCATCGCGATCCGCGCCGGCCGGGCGGGATACCCGACGGCGAGCGCTGCCACCGGGAACACATGCGCCGGCAGGCCCAGAACGTCGCTCGCCGCCCCGGCCGCGTTGCGGATGGCGCTGATCGGGCAGCAGCCGAGACCCGCTGCCTCGGCCGCCGTCACAAAGGCGGCGAGCGCGATGCCGGCATCCACGCTGGCGTTGAAGAATGCGTCCAGGTGGTCGTTGACGAACGGCCGGCCGCGCCACCCGTGCAGCAGCCGCTGGCGGCGATTGTTGGCACAGAACACCAACAGCGTCGGCGCCGCGGCGATCCAGGCCTGATCCGTCAGCAGCGCCTTCAGGGCGGCGAGCGCCGCCGGATCGTCGACGATCACGATGTCGCGCTGCTGCAGATCGCTCTTGCTGGGGGCTGCCAGGGCGACGGCGGCCAGCGTCTCCAGCACGGCGGCGGGGACGGGATCGGAGCGGAAGGCCCGGCACACGCCGCGGGCTGCCATCGCGGTCAGCGTCGCGTTGCCGCGCAGTTCCTGCGGCACGTCGACGGGCGCGCCGAAGCGGGCGGCCAGCGCCGAGGCTAGCGGATCGCCGCCGTCGGGCCCGCTCAACGCCGGATCTCCGCGCCGTGGAGTGGGCAGCCGCAGGCCTTGCGCCGCAGCGGTTGCTTGGGGGTCGGGGCGGGCCGTGCGCGGGACAGGCTCGCGGGATCTCTGCCGTTGTGTCGCCCGTCCAGCACCACGAGGGCCGCGTCGTTTCCGTCCCCGGTCACGAACAGGCATGCGCCGGGGCGACAGCGCGCGACCGGGCTGGCCGAGGCCATCACCCACCGGCGCGCGGTGTGCAGCGAGCGGAACCGCGCCACGCGGCGCAGCCGTTCGGTGCGTGCTTGCAGGTTCACGAGGCCGCCCTCCCCACGTCGTCGTGCCCCAGTCGTCGTGCCCAAGTCGTCGTGCCCCAGTCGCCTGCCCACGTCACCGCCGTCATCGTGCCGCTCGATCAGCCGGCCGTCGGGCCGGGCACCGAGGCGCCCCGCAGCCGCATGCGCCACGCTGCCGGCGGGGCGGGGTGTACAGGATCGTCACCCCCGGCAGCCGGGCCCCGATGGCGGCGCGCACGTCCGAAGCCCGCGCGCCGTCGCTGCCGAACACGCCGTTCGGCACCAGGAGATTGGGGCGCTTGAGCACGGATCCCAGCAAAAACAGCCGACGCCGCCTATCGGCCGGCCGACAGGGCCGCGCCGTTTGCCGGCAGGCGGACGGCGATGGCGGTGCGGTCGTGCCGGCGGGGCGACCGCCGCGCCGGCGGGCAGCGGCGCGTTCAGTGCACTGCCTGCAAGTACCGGCATCAGCCCCTACGGACCCGCATGCCCGAGCGCCGCCGCCTGCATCCCTTCCGCATCGGCGACGCCGGCACCAGCACGGTCGGTCCAGGGCTCGCGCGGTGCAGCCGCGGCACCGGCACCGCCGGCACGGGGTACAGCGCGAGAGCCGAGCCGGGCTGTGCGACGATGTGGTAGGCGATTAGGGGCCCGCCCCGCACGACGGTGGTGACCGCCGCCTCTCCCACAAAACCGCCCAGCGGTTCGGTCCCGCCCACCACCGACGGGGCGACCTCGCCAGAGCGGCGCGTGCCGAGCCGGACGGGGCAGGTGCGCATGACACGCTCGAACACCATCTTGCGCAGCCGCCCGCCCGTCTGCCAGCCGCGCATGCAGATGGGCCACTGGCAGGCGTCGATGGCGATCAACAACCCCCGCTGGGCGCACGAGAGGGCGCGGAGAAAGCCGAATTGGCTGACGTAGAGCCCCGCTTGGAGCCCGGCGGCGTGTTCAGGCAAGCCGGTGCCGTTGATCGCTTGGTGGATGATGAACCTGGCGAACGCGAGCGCCAGCACGCCAAGCTGCTGTCGCCCCACAGAGTGCTAGGCAGAGCGGTACAGCGCGCTCCGTGCGGCGGCTCTCTGGGCACCCCGCGGCGGATAGCGGGCGGTGGCGCCGTCGCGCGCG
>JBCCMW010000483.1:0-2319 GCA_039026175.1 Pseudomonadota bacterium | reverse complement strand
GGGGGGCCGGTGCGTCGGGGGGGGGCGCGGCCCTCCCCCCCCCCGGGGGGGGGCCCCCGGGGGGCGTCCCGTCCCCCCCCCCCACCCCTGCACCCCCGTCAGCCGTCACGGGGCGGTCTTGGGTTCGGTGAGGGTGTGTTGGCGGGGGTTGCCAATGGGCCGGGGGTGCGGCCTGCTCGGCGCGTGAAGCGCATCGCAGAATCCGGAGGCGACATGGACAGCGTGGCAGGGCCGGGCACGGCGGGCAACGACGCGCTGCTGGCGGCGCTGGAGAAAAAGGTGCTGTGGCTCGCCTGCTGGACCGTGCACAACGCCAACCACCTGCGGCCGAACCCCGACGGGCTGAAGGTCGGCGGGCACCAGGCATCCTCGGCCTCGATCGCCACCATCATGACGGCGCTGTATTTCGATATCCTGACGCCCCAGGACCGGGTGGCGGTGAAACCCCACGCCTCGCCCGTGTTCCACGCGATCCAGTATCTGCTGGGCAACCAGACCCGCGGGGCGCTGGAACGCTTCCGCGCGCTGGGGGGCGCGCAGTCCTACCCCTCGCGCACCAAGGACGCCGACGATGTGGATTTCTCCACCGGCTCGGTCGGCCTGGGCGTGGCGATGACGCTGTTCGCGGCCCTCACCCAAGATTTCCTGGCCGCCCACGGGTGGGCGCGCGACCCGGGGCCGGGACGCATGGTGGCGCTGGCCGGCGACGCCGAGTTCGACGAGGGCAACATCTTCGAGGCGCTGCAGGAGGGTTTTCGCCACGGGCTGGAGCGCTGTTGGTGGGTGATCGACTACAACCGCCAGTCGCTGGACGCGGTGGTGCCCGAGCAGATGCACAGCCGCTATGCCGAGATTTTCCGGTCCTTTGGCTGGGATGTCGCGCTGGTCAAGTACGGGCACCTGTTGCAGGACGCCTTTGCCCGGCCCCACGGGCAGGCGCTGCGCGAGTGGATCGACGCCTGCCCCAACGACCTCTACTCGGCGCTGACGTTCCAGGGCGGGGCGGCGTGGCGCGAGCGGCTGACCCGGGATCTGGGCCACAACGCCGCCGGCGCGCTGACCGGGCATCTGGACGACCCGGGGCTGGCGCGGCTGATGACCAACCTGGGCGGGCACGACCTGCCGAGCCTGCGCCGGGCGTTTCGCGAGGCGCACCCGACCCGGCCCACGGCCTTTATCGCCTATACGATCAAGGGCTACGGGACGCCGCTGGCCGGCCACAAGGACAACCATTCGGGCCTGATGACACCCGACCAGATGGCGGCGTTCCGCGCCGAAATGGGCGTGCGCGCGGGGCAGGAATGGGAGGCGTTCGAGGGCCTGGCCGACCGCGAGGCCGCCCGCGCCTACCTGGCCCGCGTGCCCTTCAACGCCGAGGGGCCGCGCCGGCGCGCCGCGGCGCGCATCCCCGTGCCCGATCGCCTGGCGCTGCCGCGCGAAGACACGACGTCGACCCAGGCGGCGTTCGGGCGGCTGTTGGACGGGATCGGGCGCGACAGGGACAGCCCGCTCGCCGCCCGGCTGGTGACCACGGCGCCGGACGTGACAGTGTCCACGGGCCTCGGACCTTGGGTCAACCGCCGGGGACGGTTCGCGCGGACGCAGGTGGCCGACACGTTCCGCGACGAGAAGGTGCCCTCGATGCAGAAATGGCAGGCGGGCCCTGCCGGCCAGCACCTCGAACTCGGCATCGCCGAGAACAACCTGTTCATTCTGCTCGCCAGCCTCGGCCTCAGCGACAGCCTGTTCGGCGAGCGGCTGCTGCCGGTCGGCACGCTCTACGATCCCTTCGTCAGCCGCGGCCTCGATGCCCTAAATTACGCCTGCTATCAGGATGCGCGCTTCATGGTCGTCGGCACCCCGTCCGGCGTGACGCTGGCGCCCGAGGGCGGGGCGCATCAGTCGATCAACGCACCGATGCTCGGCATGGCGCAGGACGGGCTGGCGGGCTTCGAGCCGGCCTTCGCCGACGAGCTTGCGGTGATCATGCGCTGGGGCTTCGACTACATGCAGCGCGACCGGGCGGCGCCGGTGATCGGCGACTGGCTGCACGATGCGCGCGGCGGCTCGATCTATCTGCGCCTGTCGACGCGCACCCTTGAGCAACCGCGCCGCGCGCTGACGCCCGAGGATGCGGGTGCGATAACCGATGGCGGCTACTGGATGCGAAAGCCCGGTCCGAACTGTGCGCTGGTCATCGCCTATGCCGGTGCCGTGGCGCCCGAGGCGATCACCGCCGTCGGCAGGCTCGCCGGCCATGCACGCGATGTCGGACTGCTCGCCGTCACCTCACCCGACCGGCTGTCGGCGGGCTGGTGG
>JBCCMW010000482.1:0-2322 GCA_039026175.1 Pseudomonadota bacterium | reverse complement strand
GGGGGCTACCCTCCCCCCGCCCCCACACCCGCTCATCGCGTTGGACGGTGGGTCGCGCAGGGTGGGACGTGGGCTTGCGTCGTGCGGGGGGTGGCTGTCGCGCGTGGCGGCGCGATGGGCGTGTCAGGCGGGGTGCGCGTGGCGGCGGGGCGGGGCGTGTCAGGCGGGGTGCGGCGGCTCGGTGGGCACGCTCTGCAACAGCGGCATCAGGGCGGCCATATCGGGGCCGCGGTCCAAGCCCGTCAGGGCGCGGCGGAGCGGCTTGAAAAGCGCCCCGCCCTTGCGCCCCGTCGCGGTCTTGACCGCCGCGGTCCAGACGCCCCAGGTCCCGCCGTCCCACGGCCGGGGCGGCAGGTGCGCCCAGGCCTCGGCCACGAACGCCGCATCCTCGGGGGCGACCAGCGGCGCGGCACCCTCGCGGCAGAGTGCGGCCCACGCCGCCGCCTCGTCGAAGGTCGCAAGGTTCGGCGCGACGGCAGCCCAGAAAGCCTCTGCCGACGCGCCGGAGAGGCCGAGGGCGGCGAGGCGCGGGGCCACGGCCTCGACAGGCAGCGCACGCAGCGTCTTGGCCGAATGCTGCGCCAGCTCTTCGGGATCGAAGCGGGTGTCGGCCTTGCCGAAGGCCGCCAGATCGAACCCGGCCAGCACGCTGTCGAGCGTGGTGTGCACGTCGACCGGGTGGGTCGAGCCGAGGCGCGCCAGCAGCGAGACCAGCGCCACCGCTTCGCATCCCCGGTCGCGGAGCGCGCCGAGAGCCAGATCGCCCAACCGCTTGGAAAAGGCCTGACCGTCCGCGCCCGTGAGCAGCGAGTGGTGGGCGAAACCGGGCACCGGGTAGCCGAGCGCCTGGAACAGCTGGATCTGGGCGGCGGTGTTGGTCACATGGTCGGCCCCGCGCACGACCTGGGTGATACCCATCGCACCGTCGTCGACCACCGAGGCCAGGGTGTAGAGCACTTGCCCGTCGGCGCGCACCAGCACGGGGTCCGAGATCGAGGCGCAGTCCACCGCCACGGGTCCGCGGATCCCGTCCTCCCACGCCACGCTGCGCCGCTCGAGCAGAAAGCGGATGTGCGGGCGTCGGCCCTGATCCCGAAAAGCACGCTTCTGCGCGTCGCTGAGGGCGAGCGCGGCGCGGTCGTAGACGGGCGGCAGGCCGCGCATCCCCTGGGCGCGGCGGCGGAACTCCAGTTCATCGGGCATCTCGAACGCCTCGTAGGCGCGCCCCTCGGCGATCAGCCGGGCGACGGCGTCGCGGTAGTGCGCCAGCCGATCGGACTGGCGCGCCTCGGCATCCCAAGCGAGGCCCAGCCAGTCGAGATCGCGCCTGATCGCGTCGGCGAAGGCTGCGGTCGACCGTGCGGCGTCGGTATCGTCGAGGCGCAGCACGAAGCGCCCACCGCCCGCGCGCGCGACCGCCCAGTTCAGCACCGCCGAGCGGGCGTTGCCGACATGCAGCAACCCGGTCGGCGAGGGCGCGAAGCGGGTTGAGGGGGCGCTCACCGCCGACCCTGGATCGACCTGCGGGGCATCAGGCCGGCGGCGCCGCGTCCGGCGTCGTGTCGAGCTGCGGGCGCCAGCGCCGCGCGGCGGCGCGGATCTCTTCGAAGCCCACCGGCGCAAACCAGTGCGTCAGCAGGATGTCGACGCCCATCGACGCGCGGTTGAGACGGATCTCGCGCCGCACACTCTCGCTGAGCGACCGGCGGCGCATCGCCTCGTCGGTCAGCACCACGCCAAAGGCGCGGGTCGCGAGTCCCGGCAGCAGCCGCACCTTGCGGGTGACGATCTCGTAGTGGTCGATGTCGCCCCAGGGGATCTCGATCAGCGACAGCCCGCCGACCGGCAGGCCCAGCCCACTGGCATCGGCGGTGAATACCGGCTTGCGGCGGAAGAACAGCGCCAGCGCGAACATGGTGAAGTACGAGGCGAAGCCCACGCCGAACACGATGGCCGCCCAGCGCACCGACGTCTCGGCCCAGCGGAACCAGTCGACGCCGACGAAGGCCAGCACCACGAAGGCGGCCATAATCATCAGCACGGCCGCTTTCCTGCGGGAGGCCGGAAACTCGATCCGCTCGCCCTCGGTCATGCGTGTGGTCCCGTCACCCTGTCGCCCACGTCGCGGGACCCGGGCGGGCCCCTGTGCGTCGCCGCTTGTTAACGGGAGCGCCTCGCCCTGTCACGGCGCTGCGCCAGCGCGTCCTCAAAATGCGTCCGGCACCTCGACGGCGCACGCCGGTGCAGGCGGGGTCTGCCATGCGCGCGCGGTCATCGGCCCCCCTGGCTGGCGCGCCGGTCGCGCCAGCGGTTCACGATCGG
>JBCCMW010000481.1:0-2343 GCA_039026175.1 Pseudomonadota bacterium | reverse complement strand
GGGCCCGCCGCGCATGGCGCGCAGCACCGACAGATCGGCCTCTGCCGCGGCCCAGCGCGGTGCAGCGTCGGCCCGCGCGGCCTCGGCCGCCAGCGCCCAGGCCACCAGCAGCCGGGCGCGGGCGTAGCGCAGCGCCCAGTCCTCGCCGCCCTCCCAACTTGCGATGGCGCGGTCCAGGCCGGCCAGCGCCTGCTCGGCAAGGCGCGCGGCCTGGTCGAGGCTCGGCTTGCCGCCCAGGTACCGCCCGTCCGCGTCCTGCGGGCGCAGGCTGGTGCGAAACGCGGCGACATAGGCGCCGAGCGCGCCGCGCCGCGCGTCCGACAGCCGCTGTGCCCGGCGGACCGGCCGCTCGGCCACCGGCGCCAGGGTGCCGGCCGCCCAATCGGGCGCAAAGCCCACCACCGCGCTGTGCGGGCCCGGGGCGACCTCGCCCAGGCTCACCCAGAACGCATCGCCCGTGGGCGCCGAGCGGTCGGGCGCCGCCCGGGCGATCGAGACCATCTGGCCGTAGGCTTTGACGATGGTCCGGCCGAAGCTGCGCAGCCCGCCGCCGATCATCGCGTCGTCGTGGTCGGCCAGCAGGTTGATCGCGACGTCGGTGTCCAGGCTGGGGTTGCTGCCCCCGGTCTCGTCCGTCATCCGCGCCTCGACCCGGGCCTTGCGCGCCCGCGTCTCTAGCCATTTGCCGAAGGTCGGGGTGAAGTGCGCGTTGGCAAAGAACCGCTCGTCGCTGCTGGCCTTGTCCATCACCTCGGCCATGGCATCGGCCAGGAAGTGGTTGGACTGCGCCAGCCACGGCGCGGGCGCGCTGGTCGCCACCGCAGGGTCGTGGTCGGCCGAGATCTCGATGCGCAGCGCCTGGCCGGTCTTGGCGTCCGAGACCAGGATCGTCCAGGCGCCGAAGTGCGAGACCGAGCGCGCGATGGCCACCGCCTCGTCCAGGCTCGAGGCCTCGCGCAGGATCCGCTGCTGCACCATCGGCGCGATGGCAAAGCCGCTCTCGCGCCGGCCGGTGCGAAACCGCGTGGTCGACATCTGGTGCAGCGTGCACGAGAGGCCGGCGTCGTTCAGGCCGCCGATGCCGCCCGGATAGACCAGCCCCGCGGTGCCGGCGGCGACGAAGGCATGGCGCGCCTCGGGCACGCTGCCGCGCTCGTCGATCAGCGCGATCACCGGCCAGGCGTTCCACGCAAAGAACGCGCCGTCGAAGGTGCGGGCGTGCAGCGCCAGCCCCTCGGCCGTCAGCCGGGGGCCCGCGGCGAACCCGGTGCAGCCCATCGTGGCCAGCCGGGCGCGGCGCCAGGGCGCGCGGTCGCGGAGCGCCTGCTCCTCGTCGAACAGCAGCCGCAGCCGCCCGACGATGGCCTGAAACAGCTCGCCGACGACCGAGAGATCGTCGTCGCCGCCCGGTCCGCCGCGGCGCATCGCGCCCAGCGCATAGGCCAGCGCCCCGCCGGCCGAGGCGCTGCCCCAGCGCGACAGCCGCCGCACCAGACCGGTGGCGATGTTGCCCGCGTCGATGGCGACACAGGCCGCGCGCACCTGTTCGCGGTCGAACCGGGCGGCGGACCCCATGGCGGCGGCATAGCCGTCGTGCAGCGCGTCGATCCCCTGCCGGAACGCCGGGTCGCAGGCGCCGAACACGTCGGCCGTGATCGCGCGGTAGAGGTTGTCGACCAGCCGGTCGAGCGTGTCGCTGGCCGTGTCGGTGTCGGCTGCGATGGTGTCCAGGATCTCGGGGAACACGCCCGTCTCGAGCTCGGCGGCGAGCAGATATCCGTGGTCGTGGCAACAGTCGGCAAAGGCGCCTTTCTGGACCAGCGTGAAAAACGGCTTGCCGTCCAGCGTCCAGGCGGTCAGGGCGCTGTCGGCGCGGGCCTGGCCGGCGGGCGGGCGGCGGGTGTCTCCGCGGACGGGCTGCATGGGAAATCCTGCGGCGTTGGGCCGCGGATGCGGCCGGGCGGGACGAGGCGCCACGCGCCTCGCGGTGTCCCAGGATACGCGCAAGCGTCCCGTTTCTGTACAGCCACCAATGTCGGAAGGGCGCGCGGGGCTCGAGGGTGTGGCCCGACCGAGTGGCCCAAGCGTATGGCCCGAGCGCTGGGCCCGAGCGCTGGGCCCGAGCGCTGGGCCCGATCGTGATGCCCGAGCGCAGGGTTCTAGTGCGGGGCCCGAGCGTGGGGCCTGAGCGTGGGGCCCGAGCGTGGGCCCGTGCATGGGGCCCGAGCGTGGGCCCGTGCATGGGGCCCGAGCGTGGGGCCCGAGCGTGGGGCTCAGCCCGAGCGGGCGCCGCCGCCGGCCATCCCGGCGTGGCCCGGATCGGGGGCCAGGCCCGGCGCGTCG
>JBCCMW010000480.1:0-2351 GCA_039026175.1 Pseudomonadota bacterium | reverse complement strand
GCTCAGCACGTCATCGGTGTTGTAGCCCTCCCAGCACAGGATGTTCAGCCGGTCGCTACGGGCGGCCAGCGCGCGGTGGGCGGGCGAGAGGGCGGCGAGACCGGCCGCAGCGCCCAGCGCGCGGTTGAAGGATCGACGGGTCAGGGTCATGGCGGGGTGGCTCCTCTGTCTCTCTGGGCCGGCTGTTGGCGCCGGGGCGCTCTCCTGGGTAGCGGAGGACCCGGACCGCGGCTCTGTGTGCTCTGCCCGATGCTGCGCCGCGAAATCCCACACGCGCAAGCCGAAAGTGTTGTGAGCCGCAGATTTCCTGCGTACCTTGCCGCAAAAATTCGGGGGCAAGCGCATGGCCGGGCTTTACGACGACGCATTCATCGAGACGCTGCGCCGGGGGGCCGAAAGCCTCGTTTCGACCTGGGGCCTGTCGCCCGAAACCCGGGTCAGCCTGTTGACGGTGTCCGAGAACGCGACCTTCCGCGCCGACGATCCGGCCCGCGATGCCCCGGTGATCCTGCGCGTCCACCGCCCCGGCTATCACACCCGGGCCGAGATCGAGTCCGAGCTCGCCTGGATCGAGGCGCTGCGCGCCGAGCGGATCGTCGATATCCCCGAGCCGCTGACCATTCCCGACGGCGGGCACATCACCGGCTTTGCCGCGGGCGCCGAAAAGCGCGACGTGGTGGCGTTCGCCTTCATGCCGGGCGACGAACCCTCGGCCGACGCGGACCTGGTCCCGGGGTTTCGCAAGCTGGGCGCCATCAGCGCGCGGCTGCACCAGCACGCCCGGCGGTGGCAGCGTCCCGCGGGCTTTGTGCGCAAGACCTGGACGTTCGACACGACGGTGGGGCCCACGCCGCACTGGGGCGACTGGCGCGCCGGTATCGGGCTCACGCCCGAGGGTCGGGAGATCCTGGAGCGCGCGTGCCTGGAGCTGAAGCGCCAGCTTGACGCCTATGGCCAGGCGCCCGAGCGTTTCGGCCTGATCCACGCCGACCTGCGGCTGGCCAACCTGCTGATCGACGAGACCGGCCATATCGGCGTGATCGACTTCGACGACTGCGGCTTCGGGTGGTTCATGTACGACTTCGCCGCCGCCGTCAGCTTTTACGAGCACGAGCCGTTCATCCCCGACGTACGCGCCGCCTGGGTCGAGGGGTACCGCGCGGTCGCCGACCTGGCGGCCGAGGACGAGGCGATGCTGGGCACGTTCGTCATGCTGCGCCGGCTCCTGCTGACCGCCTGGCTGGCCAGCCACGCCGAAACGCCGACGGCGCAGGAGCTTGGCAACGGCTACACCGACGGCACCGTAGCAATCGCCGAGCGGTTCCTGGCGGGCGAGATGCAGGCGGCCGAGTGATGTCGCCCAAGGCGCGCCAGATCCTGGACATGAACGCCTTCGACGCGGCCGCCGACGGCACGCCGGCCGATGCGTTGCTGGCGCGGCGGATGTCGAATTTCGGCGCCTCCTCCGTGCTGTTCTACGCCCGGCCCATCGAGATGGTGCGCGCACGCGGCTGCTGGATGGAGGCGGCCGACGGCACCCAGTACCTGGATTTCTACAACAACGTCCCCTCGGTCGGACACTGCCACCCCGGCGTGGTCGAGGCGATCTGCGAGCAGGTCCGCGCGCTCAACATCAACAGCCGCTACCTGCACCGCACCACCGAGGCGTACCTGGAGCGGCTGAAGGCGACCCTGCCGGCGGGCGACTGGAACATCGCGCTGGGCTGCACGGGGAGCGAGGCGAACGACCTGGCCCTGCGCGCCGCGATGCGCTGGACCGGCGGCACGGGCTTTGTGGTGACCGAGACAGCCTACCACGGCAACACCGCCGCGGTGATCGAGGTGTCGCCCGCGTCGCTGAAGCGGGGCGCGCCGCCCGCCCACGTGTGCACCGTGCCGGCACCCGGCCGCGCGGCCTATGGCGCCGACATCGCCGCAGGCTTCGCCGCCGCCGTCGAGCAGGCCATCGCGACGCTCGAACGCCGCGGCCATGCGCTGGCGGGGTTGCTGGTCGACAGCATCTTTTCGTCCGACGGCGTGTTCGCCGACCCGCCCGGCTTCCTGGCCGACGCCGCCCGCGTGGCGCACCGGGCCGGCGGGCTGTTGATCGCCGACGAGGTCCAGCCGGGCTTTGGCCGCACTGGCACGATGTGGGGGTTCGAGCGCCATGGCCTCAGCCCCGACATCGTCACGATGGGCAAGCCCATGGGCAACGGCTACCCGATGTCCGGCATGGCGACCCGGCCCGAGATCCTGGCCCGGTTCTGCGAGGATGTGGGCTATTTCAACACCTTCGGCGGCACCCCGGTCGCGGCCGCGGCGGGCCTTGCCGTGCTGGACGCGATCCGGGC
>JBCCMW010000479.1:0-2359 GCA_039026175.1 Pseudomonadota bacterium | reverse complement strand
CGGGCCGCTCGCCCGCGATGTCGAGAGGGCCAGGTGCAGCGCCACGCCCACGACCAGGAACGCCAGCATCAGCGACAGTGCGGGCACGGCGGTGGCGTGGCCGATCATGCCCGCGACCTGCGCCGCGGCGCCGGCGAACAGGAATTGCGCCGCCCCCATCAGACCGGCTGCCACCCCGGCCCGGCCGGGCACCGCCGCCGTCGCACCGGCGAGCGCGTTTGGTACCGCGAGCCCCGCGCCGACCGATTGCACCATGATCGGCAGGATGAAGGCCGTGGGGTGGTGCGCGCCGGCAAGGCCCAGGCCGAGCCCGCCCACCAAGGCCGCAAGCGAGATCGCCGCGCCCAGTCGCAGCGCCCGGTCGGGGCCTAGCGCCGCCGTCACCCGGCCGCACGCCACGTTGGCGGCCATATAGGCGGCCGCGATGCCGAGGAACCACAGCCCGTACGCCTGGGCGTCGAGCCCGTAGGCGCGATCCATCACCAGCGGTCCCGCGCCGACGAAGAAGAGGAAGGTGGCAAGCGAGGCGACGCCGAACCCGGCATAGGCCCAGAACCCGCGCTCGCGCGCGACCTCGGCAAAGCCGGCCGCCGTCTCGGCCAGTGCTGCAGCCATCCCGCGGGGGGCAGGGCCTGCAGGAGGCGGGCGGGTCTCGGCCAGCCGGCCGGCGGCCAGCGCCAGGCAGAGCGCCGAGAGCAGCGCCCCGGCCCAGAACACCCCGCGCCAGCCCAGCTGTTCGACGATCACGCCCGACAGCGCCGGGGCAAGCATCGGCGCCACCACCATGGCGGCCGTCACCTGGCCCAAAACGGCGACCGCGCGCTCGCGGCCCCAGACGTCCTGTGCGACGGCGCGCGCCAGCACCATGCCGGCGACCGCGCCGCCGGCCTGCGCCAGCCGCCCGGCCAGCGCCAGCCCGAGACCGGGGGCGAGGGCCGCGAGCACCGAACCCGCGACGGCGAGCGCCAGCGCCGCCAGCATGACCGGCCGGCGCCCGTAGAGGTCGGACAGCGGTCCCCACAGCAACGTCGCCACCGCCATGGCGACCAGCGAGGAGGACAAAAGCGTCTGCGCCAGCGCCTGGGTCAGCGCCAGATCGCGCGCGACCGCCGGCAGTGCCGGCGCCAGGATCTGCAGCGTAAAGGGCGCCAGCGCCGTCAGCGCGGCCAGAAGCAGCACCGAAGGCGTACCCCTGGGTCCCCGCCCGGCCCTGCCCGAGGGTTTGCCCACGGGCGGCCGTAGGGCAGGCGAGGTAGCATCGGACCCCGAGCGGTCGTTGCCACCGGCCGAGACGGGTGTCGTGCCACCGCCCGATACGGGCGTCGTGTCACCGCCCGGGACGGGCGTCATGCCACCGCCCGGTACGGGCGTCGTGTCGCCGCCCGGTGAGGGCGTCGTGCCACCGCCCGGGACGGGCGTCGTGCCACCGCCCGGGACGGGCGTCGTGCAACCGCCTGGTGCGGGAGTCGTTTCATCGCCCGGTAGCCGAGCTGGATCATCGTTCGCGATCTGCGCCGGGCGGTCGTCCACGGCGGGCGCAGCGCTGCTGGTCGGGAGGGGCGGTCTGCCGCTGTCGTCGATCCCCTTCACTGCGCGCTCCATGCCGGACGGTGCCAAGGTGGGGCGACGTGGCGCCTGCGTCCAACGCGGCGACCGCGACGGCGTCGCATCGCCACCATTGGCCGCCTGGCACAGCTCCCCAATCCGTGGCGCGCCGGCGGACCCGAACCCCTGCCGCTTGTCGGGCCCTACGCCCGGTGCGCGTCGGTGCGCGTCGGTGCGCGTCGGGGCGCGTCGGGGCGCGTCGGTGCGCGTCGGGGCGCGTCGGGGCAGTGCCAACGGCGCTCTGTCGGCCCCGGCGAGCCTGGACTGAAGGAGCCGCCACGGCCCGGCGCCGGATCGTCGTACCGCAGTATCTGCAGCACCTGAGCCCGCGCTGCGGGCCGGGGTCCCGCCCGGTGCCGCGATCAACAGCAACGATCGCCAGCAACGATCGCCAGCAACGATCGCCGGGCGGGGCGAGGCGGACATGGCGGTGCTGCACCGGCCTATCGCTGCGCCCGTGGCCGACACGCTGCCCGACGCTGCCGTGCCCCTATCGCTGGCCGGCAACTGCCATGCCGCGGTGGCCGCACGGGCGGGCCTTGCCGCGGTGACCCGAAGCGCCTGCCTCTCGCTCTCGGCCCGGTCGCCGGCGCGCAACGGGGACGGGCGCACCGCGGTGGCCTGCCGCCGGGCGCTGACACTGCTGTTGGCCCGCTCATGACCCTGCGGTTAGCAGCTGGCAGGGTCGGGCGGCGACCGAGGTGCGCCGACCGGACGCGGCACCGCGGCGGCCGCAGTTGCGGGGCAGGGCGCG
>JBCCMW010000478.1:0-2391 GCA_039026175.1 Pseudomonadota bacterium | reverse complement strand
GCCTGTGGGATGTGTTTCGACGCAAGCACCTGCTGATCGGCTGTCACCGACGCGACCCGGCCGGCTATGCCGCGGCCAAGGCGGTGGCCGAGACGCTGGCCGCCGACCTGCCCACCAGCCGCGCCCGGGTGGCGCGCGCGCCGCGCCCCGGGCGGTTGGCCAGCCTGCTGGCGACCGGCCAATTGGATGTCGCGGTGCTGGACAGCGAGACGGCTGCGGCCATGGCCACGGGCCGCGGGGACTTTGCGCCCTATGGTGCGGTGCCGCTCGGCACGCTCTACCAGCTCGGCGCGCCGCACGTGCTGCTGGCCCACGCGCGCTTTCCCGGCCGCCATGTGGCCACGGTGGCGGGCGCGCTGGCGCATGGCCGGATGGCGGGCTTCGACCAGTCGGCGTCGCCCCCCTGCCCGTGGCGGATCGAAGCAGCGCTGGCCATCTTCCACTGACCGCGCCCGACGGACCGCGCGCGGCGGACCACCCCTGACTGATCGCGCCCGACGGCGTGCGCCCGACGGACCGCGTTTCAAGGACAACGCCTCATGGACTGCGCCCGACGGCATGCGCCCGGCGGGCCGCGCCCGACGGCGTGCGCTCGACGGACTGCGCCCCACGCACAGCGCCCCACGGACCGCGCCCTACGGCGTGCGCTCGACCGACCCTGCCCCAAGGACTGCGCCTGACGGACTGCCGCGGCGGACCGGCCCCGACTGGTCGCGCCCGAGGGACCGCGCCCGGCGGACACCCTCCCCCGCTCCGCTGCGCGGCGGTGTGGCGTGGGTGGGGCGTGGCGCCGACGCCGATCTGTGCGATACACTCCGGGGTAACGGCACGGGCCAGCCCGCGTCGGCCAGCCGCGCGCCCCGAGGGCGACCGCCCGCCCTCCATGCACCCCGGCCCGGCGCGGGCGCGCCAGCCAGCCGTCGAAACGGTTGCGGCACTGGACGCTGCTGCGCGACCCTGTGATACCGCGGTCGTCGGCCCCCAAGGCGACCCCGCGGCGGAGAGAGGCGATGACCCAGGATCCCTTCAACATGTCGATGCGCAAGTTCCTCAAGCAGGTCGGCGTTACCTCGCAGCAGGAGATCGAAAAGGCGATGCGCGCGGCCGCCCCGACAGGCCCCGTCAAGGCACGCGTGGTGCTGAGCGTGCCCGAGATCGGGCTCGAGCATGTGGTGGAGGGCGAGATCGCGGCCGAAGCGTCCTCGCACGCCGCGCCCGAGGGAGGCAGCGGGGAGGACAGCGGGGAGCCGACATCGTGAGCGTCACGCGCGAAGACGTGCTCGACGTGCTCAAGACCGTGGTCGACCCCGCGGTGGGCCAGGACATCGTCAGCGCGGACATGGCCAAGGCGGTGTCGGTGTCCGAGGGCAAGGTGACCTTCGTCATCGAGGTCGATCCCGCCAAGGGCCCGGCGATGGAGCCGCTGCGCGCCGCCGCCCAGGCCGCGGTCGAGGCGCTGCCGGGCGTCACCGCCGTCTCGGCCGTCCTGACGGCCCACGCCGGCCAGCCGGGCGCCGCCCCTGCCGCCGCGCGCCCCGCGCCCAAGGGCCCGCCGCCCGAACTGAACGCCCATGGGCGGCGCAAACCGTCCGTGCCGGCGTCGCGCAAGATCCCGGGCGTCGACCGGGTGATCGCCATCGCCTCGGGCAAGGGCGGCGTCGGCAAGTCCACCGTGTCGGCCAACCTGGCGGTGGCCCTGGCGGCCCAGGGCAAGCGCGTGGGGCTGTTGGACGCCGATGTCTATGGCCCCTCGCAGCCGCGCATGCTGGGCATCGCCGGCCGCCCCTCCAGCCCCGACGGCAAGATCATCCTGCCGCTGCGCAACCACGGCGTCACGGTGATGTCCATCGGCTTTATGGTGGCCGAGGGCGAGGCCGTGGTCTGGCGCGGGCCGATGCTGATGGGCGCGCTGCAACAGATGCTGGGCCAGGTCCAATGGGGCCGGCTGGACGTGCTGCTGGTCGACCTGCCGCCCGGCACCGGCGACGTACAGCTCACCCTCAGCCAGAAGGCCGAGGTCGCAGGCGCCATCATCGTCTCGACGCCCCAGGACATCGCGCTGTTGGACGCGCGCAAGGCCATCGACATGTTCGGCAAGACCGACGTGCCGATCCTGGGCATCATCGAGAACATGGCCAGCTATATCTGCCCCAAGTGCGGGCACGAGGAGCATATCTTCGGCCGTGGCGGCGCACGGGCCGAGGCCCAGCGGATCGGCGCGCCGTTCCTGGGCGAGATCCCGCTGGATCTGGCGATCCGCGAGGCGGGCGATGGCGGCACGCCCATCGTTGCGGCGCAGCCGACCAGCCCCCAGGCCCGCGGGATCTCGCCCAGGAACGGCGCGCCGATCCGCTGGGCCTCGGCCCGTGCGCCGCCACGGCCGAAGATATG
>JBCCMW010000477.1:0-2408 GCA_039026175.1 Pseudomonadota bacterium | reverse complement strand
CGCAGCGCCGCAGGGGCCGAGCCGAGCCGCCGCCCGCGGGTGGGCGCGTTGCTCCTGGCCGCGGGCCAATCGCGCCGCATGGCCGGGCGCGACAAGCTGATGGAGGAGATCGCCGGCGAGCCTGTGCTGGCGCGCGTCGCCCGTGCGCTCGCGGCCTCGGGCGTCGACGAGGTCATCGCGGTCCTGCGCCCCGACGATCCGGCCCGCAGCGCCGCGCTCGCCGGCCTGCCGGTGCGGATCGTGCGCAACCCCCGCGCGGCCGAAGGCATGGGCACCTCCATCGCCTGCGCCATCGCCGCGCTGGACCCCGCGGCCGACGGTGCGCTGATCGCGCTGGCCGACATGCCCGAGCTCGAGGCGCGCGACCACGCCCGGCTGTTGGCCGCCTTCGACCCTGGCGAGGGGCGCGAGATCGTGCGCGCGACCACCGAGGACGGCGCCCCCGGCCACCCGGTGCTGATCGGCCGGCGCTTCTTCGAGCCGCTGGCCGCGAGCGGGGGCGACGAGGGGGCGCGCCGGCTGCTGCAGGAGCATCGCGATTTCGTCGTGACCGTAGCGCTGCCGGGCGAGCGGGCGCGCACCGATCTGGACACGCCCGAGGCCTGGGCCGCCTGGCGCGCCGCCCGCGCGGCCGCCGAACGCGCCGCCGAGGGGGCCTGAGACCAGCGTCGAAGACGGGCGTCGAAGACTGGCATCGAAGACTGGCATCGAAGACTGGCATCGAAGACTGGCATCGAAGACTGGCGTCGAAGACGGGCGTCGAAGATGGGGCCCGAAGGGTCCGCCGGGCGGCTACTCCAGCAGGCCCAGCACCCGTTTGGCGCTGCCGCTGCCCATCAGGATGCTGGTATCGTCGATCGCCATCACCTGCCAGCCCGCGACCCGGTCGCCGACGGCGACGCGGTGGTAGCGGCCCTCGCCCAGCCGCACCAGCGCCTGGCGCTCGCCGTCCAGCAGCATGACCCCGATCAGCGCCGCGCCGTCGATCGCGGTCGGCGCCGTGGCTGCGGTGCTGGGTCCGGCGAAGGCGGGCGCGCCGGTGCGGGCCGGCACCAGCGAGCCCGCACCGGGGCCGGCCGCACCCACGACCGTGCCCTGTTGCCCGCCCGCGATACCCGGGGGCCGGCGTTGCGGCAGCGGCGCGCGGGGCACGGCGTAGGGCGAATTCTCGCCGCCGGGGGCCACGGCCTCGTCCGGGACGTCGGAGCCCATCGCCTCGTCCTCGGTGTCGCCCGCTCCCGTATCCGTCGCACCCGCGTCCGTTTCGTCGTTTCCGGCCGGATCGGCGGCGGGCTCGTCGCGCACCGCATCGGGGCGGCTCGGCGAGGGCGCGCGCAGGGGAGCGGCGGTGTCGGCGTCGGCGACGTCGAGCGGCGGTGCCACCTCGGCCGAGAGCGCGGGCGAGCGCCCCTCCTCGCCCTCTGGATCGGTCTGCACAGGGGTTGGGGCCGGGGCAATGGCTGGGGCAGGAACTGGGGCATGCACTGGGTCCAGGGCAAGCGCCGGGCCGTACGCCACCGGCGCCAGGGGCAGCCGTGCGGCGGCCAGATCGGGCCCGGCCCTGCCCCCTGACCCGGCCCCACCCCAGGCCTCGGGCATCGCCAGCCCCGGCGGCGGATCGGGCCGCGCAATGGTCGCCAGCCCGGAACCTTGGTCCTCGACGGCCGGGGTGACAGACGGTGTCGCGACCGCTTGCACAGGCGCCGTGTTTCGGCCCGTCTCGGCCGGCACCGGTTCGGCGGCCGTCTGTACCAGCGCCGGATCAGCGGGATCGTCGCCGGGCGCCGGTTCGGCCGTCGTCCGCAGAGACGCCGGACCCGCAGCGCGTTGCGCAGCCCCCGGATCGGTCGCGGTCGCGCTCGATCCCGCTTCGGCTGCCGCTTCGGCCGATCCTGAGCCTGCGGCCGCTTCGGCCGGTTCTGAGCCTGCGGCCGCTTCGGCCGGTTTTGAGCTGGGGGCCGTTTCGGGCGGTACTGGGTCGGCTGCCCGTTCGGCGGATCCAGAGCCGGCGGCCGTTTCGGGCGGTACTGAGCGGGCGGCCGCTTCGGCCGACGCTGGGCGCGCGGGTTTGTCGGCCCTGGGTGCGCTCGCGCTCGCGGTCCCGTCTGGCCCATCGGGGGCGGGCGGCGGCGCTTCGCTCGTCGCTTCGCCAGGCATCTCGGGACCTGCGGGCCCGGCGGTTGGCCCGGCGGCGGCTCCGGTGGCGGGATCGTCGGCGCGATCCTTGGCGCGATCGTCGGCGGGATCTTTGGCTGGGGCGGGCGTCTCGGCGTCCGCCTGCGCGCGGGGTGCGACTTCGGCCGTCGGGGACAGGCGGAGAGGCGGGGCCGGCGGCGGGGCCGCCTCGGCGTCCAGCGCAGCCAGGCCCCTGGGGTTCGCCCCGCCGTCGCTGCCCTCGGACGGCTGGG
>JBCCMW010000476.1:0-2411 GCA_039026175.1 Pseudomonadota bacterium | reverse complement strand
CGCTCCTCACCTTGACCAATGTCCTGACCTGGGTCGCGGCCGTCCGAGGCTGACCCGGAACGGCTTCGAATGGGGCGACCATCGGCGGCAAGCGGGGCGATTTAGAGGCTGACGCGGGCAGAGGCGCGAGCTGCCGCCGGGGTGCTGCACGCATCGGGCGAGGGCCCGTTACATCGGGGCAACAGGCTGGGTCGTCGGGCGGCCCAACGCGCCGGTGCGCACCCCGCCCCGGCCGGCCCGTCAAGCCAGCCCCGTTAGGCCTGCCCCGCGCGGCTTGCGGCGCGCAGGCGGCCTCGCGCAGGCTTGACGGCGCAGGCTTACCGCCAACAGCGCCCCGCCGGTGCCCGATCTCGGCCCATTCATGCCGGACGCACGGCAACCGACACGCCCCCTCCGGCAACTGCCTGTGCCGGGACCGTGGCGCGGTGGGGCGGTCACTCGACGGTGACGGATTTGGCCAAGTTGCGCGGCTGGTCGACGTCTGTGCCCTTGGCGAGGGCCGTGTGGTACGCGAGGAGCTGCATCGGGATCGTATAGACCACCGGGGCCAGCCAGTCGGCCACGCTCGGCATTTCGAGCGTGCGCCAGGCATTCTCGCCCGCCTCGGCAATCCCCGCCGCATCCGAGACCAGGATCACCCGGCCGGCGCGGGCCGTGACCTCGTGCATGTTGCTGACGGTCTTGTGGAACAGCGCGTCCCGGGGCGCGACGACCACGACGGGCACATGTTCGTCGATCAGCGCGATGGGCCCGTGCTTGAGCTCGCCCGAGGCATAGCCCTCGGCGTGGATGTAGCTGATCTCCTTGAGCTTGAGCGCGCCCTCCAACGCAATCGGGTAGAGCGGGCCGCGACCGAGGTACAGCACGTCGCGCACCGCCGCCATATCGTTGGCGAGCGCGCGCACCCGGTCTTCTACCGCCAAGGCCTCGGCCGACAGGCGGCTGAGCTCCAACAGCTCGGCGACGCGCTGCGCCTCGGTCTGGGCGTCCATGCGGCCGCGGGCGCGGGCGGCCATCAGCGCGGTGGCGGCCAGGGTGACCAGCATCGCGGTGAACGCCTTGGTCGAGGCAACGCCGATCTCGGGCCCCGCCACGATGGGCAGCACCACGTCCGCCTCGCGCCCGATCGAGCTCTCCAGCACGTTCAGCACCGCCGCGCGGTGGCGCAGGTGCCCGGCGACGTGGCGCATCGCCGCCAGGGTGTCCGCCGTCTCGCCCGACTGCGAGATGAAGAGCCCGGCCTCGCCGCCCATCAGCGGATGCGCGCGGTAGCGGAACTCCGAGGCGATATCGATCTCGCAGGGCAGGCCCGCCAGCATCTCGAACCAGTATTTGGCCACCTGGCCCGCCAGCGCCGCGGTGCCGCAGCCGATCATCAGCAGACGGGTGAGATCGGCCCAGGGCACCGCCTCGGCCGGCGAGGCGACGCGGTCGCGCGAGGCCGCCACGTTGCGCGCCAGGACCAGACCCAGGGTCGCCGGCTGCTCGTGGATCTCCTTCAGCATGAAGTGCTTGTAGGTGCCCTTGTCGACCAGCGTGGGATCGACGCTGACGTGCCGGCGAGCGCGGTCGACCACGGTGCCCGTATGGTCGCGCACCACGGGTCCGGCGCGGGTGATCACGGCCCAGTCCCCGTCGTCCAGGTACGTCAGCGTGTCGGTCATCGGCGACAGGGCCATCGCGTCGGAGCCCACGAACATCTCGCCCTCGCCCCAGCCGATGGCGAGCGGCGAGCCGTGGCGCGCGGCGATCATCAGATCCGGCTCGCCGTCGAACAGAAAGGCCAGAGCGAAGGCGCCTTCGAGCTGGGGCAGCACCTCGGCCACGGCGTCGGCCGGGGTGGCGCCGGCGGCGATGGCCCGCGCCACCATCTGCGCGACCACCTCGGTGTCGGTCTCAGTCTCGCAGGCGATCCCGTCGGCCGTGAGCCCGGTGCGCAGCGGGCGGAAGTTCTCGATGATCCCGTTGTGCACCACGTGGACGGCGCCGGCGGCATGGGGATGGGCGTTGGCCACCGTCGCAGCGCCGTGCGTGGCCCAGCGCGTGTGCCCGATGCCTGCGGCGCCGTGCAGCGGATCCTGGGCCAGCGCCTGGCGCAGCGCCGACAGCTTGCCGACCGCGCGGCGCCGGGTGGCGCGGCCGTTCTCCAGCGTGGTGATCCCGGCGCTGTCGTAGCCGCGGTACTCGAGCCGGCGCAGCGCATCCAGGATCCGGGGGGCGACGTCCAGGACGCCGAGCACACCGACGATGCCGCACATAGAGGTCTCCTAAGCCGTGTGGGGGCGGACGAGAGCGCTGCGCCGCCGATCCGCGTGATCGACCGGCGGGTGTAACGATGGCCTGCGCCAGGCCCGGCGCGGTGGGCGGCCTGCGCCGGGCTCGGCGCGGTGGGCGGCCTGCGCCAGGCCCGG
>JBCCMW010000475.1:0-2422 GCA_039026175.1 Pseudomonadota bacterium | reverse complement strand
GCTCGACCGTCAGGAGCCCGATCGCGGCCAGAATGGTGTAGGCGGCGACCGTTTCGTCGCGCCGCGCCTCGACCAGGTCGCTCTCGGCCTCCAGCACCTCGGCCTCGGCGTCCAGCACGTCCAGCGTCGTCCGCGCGCCGACCTTGGCCTCCTCGCTGACGCCGTCGAACGCAAGCTGCGCGGCCTCGACCTCCAGCAGACCGGCCGAGATCGACGCCTTGGCGACCTCGAGCGAGGCGTAGGCAATGCCCACGCCCTCGACCACGGCCCGCTCGGCCGAGGTGACGTTGGCGGCCGCCTGTTCGACCAACGCCTGGCTCTCGCGGATGTTCGAGAAGTTGGCCCCGCCCGTGTAGAACGGCAGCGTGATGTTGAGGCCGATGGAACCGCCGTCGCTGTCCACCACCGAGCGGCCGCGGTCGTTGAGCGTGTCCACGCGGCTGAGCTGCGCCTGCAGCGACACCTGCGGCAACAGTGCGCCGATGGCGCTGCGCACGTCCGAGCCCGACGCCTCGCGCTCCAGCCGGACCGACTGCAGCGTCGGCTCGCGGGTCAGCGCGATGGCCACGGCCTCCTCGATGGTCGCGGGCAGTTCGGGCAGCGGCGGGCGTCTCTGCAGATCGCCCGGCAGCACCCCCACCGTGCGCAGGTAATTCTCGCGCGAAGCCGCCAGCGAGCCGCGCGACGCCGCCAGCGACGAGCGCGCGCCGGCCAACGCGGCGCGGGCCTGCTCGACGTCGGTACGGGTCACCTCGCCCACCTCGAAGCGCTCGCGCGCAGCGCGGAGCTGCTCGGACAGCACACGCACGTTCTTGATGCCGAGCCGCACGAAGCCCTGGTCGCGCACCACGTCCTCGTGCGCCGTGATCGCGTCCAGCAGCACCTGCTGCTCGGTCGCCCGCAGCCGTGCTTCCTCGGCGGTGATGCGGGTCTCTGCCGCCTCGATCGCGTTCTCGACCTGGCCGCCGGAGTACAGCGTCTGGGTGATCGTCAGCGCCAGCGTGTTGGGGAAGATCACCTCGTTGAAGTCGTCGTACTCCAGATCGAAGTCGATCGTGCCCTGCACCGTGGGCCGGTTGCCGGCGCGGGCCTGCACCGCCTGTTCGCCGCTCACCTTGACCCCGGCCCGGGCGGCCGCCAGGTCGGGGCTGCTGCGATACGCGGTCACCATCGTGTCGGCCAGGCTCTGCGCCGCGGCCGGTGCGGCCGCCAGGCCGGCACCGCCGACGGCGGTCGTTCCCAGTAGCATGGCGAGCAGTGTGGCACGGGCTGTCTTGGTCACGCTGTCTCTCCCAAGAAGTCAGAAATCGAAGGACTTCGGTTTCTCGAAGCCGGGCAGCAGGGGGGCATCGGCGTCGAACACCCAGCGGTCCGAGAGCGCCTCGCCCGCGCGGGTCAGCACGCGGCACTTGCCGACGGGGCCGTCGCGAAAGATCGCTACCAGCCGGCCGCCATCCTTGAGCTGGTCGGTCAGCGGCGCGGGCAGCGTCTCGACGGCGCCGTTCACGAAGATCACGTCATAGGGTCCGTGCGCCGCGTCGCCGCTGGTGGGGTCGCCGCCGGCAACCGCGGCGTTCAGCACCTCCAGCGTGTCGAGCGCGCCCTGCGCCGTGGCGCGCAGCGTATCGGCAGGCTCGATGGCGACCACCGCCTCGGCCAGCCGGGCGATGAGCGCGGTCGAGTAGCCGGTGCCCGGCGCCAGATCCAGCACCAGATCGCCGGCGTCGATCGCCGCGGCCTCCAGCATCTTGGCCAGCGTGCGCGGGGCCAGCATCGCCCGACCGCCGGGCAGCGGCACATCCAGCTCGGCATAGGCGATCTCGCGCTTGGCCGCGGGCACGAAGCGCTCGCGCGGGACCGACGACATCGCCTCGATGATGCCATAGCGCGTGACGTCCGACGGGCGGACCTGGCTGTCGACCATCGCGCGGCGCGCGGCGTCGAAATCGGTCATGGTGCTTCCCTGGACACGCGGCGCTGTCGCTACCGTGCTGCCACAGCCGCGCCCGCGCCCGCAACGCGCCTTTCGCGACCGTCTTGTGGCGCCGGGCGAAAACTCCTGTGTGCGTTGCGCTTACATCACGATCTTGCCACGTCGGACACGGTGCAGCGCGGATGCTTGCGTGTCACCGTCCGGGCGCGGCGTCACGGGGCGCGGTGTCACCGGGTGCGGCCGAGCGGGCGTCGCTTGCAATCCCCAGCGCGCCGTGTTCAACGAAGCGGCGCGGCGACGTGGCGGAGTGGTTACGCAGCGGACTGCAAATCCGTGTACGCCGGTTCGAGTCCGGCCGTCGCCTCCACACCTGGCGCCATTGCCCTGTCCCGGCGTGGTTTTCGGCCGTTGTTCCCCCTCCACTCGTTTCGGCGGGTGCGCCCCTGCCGCCCGTTTCGGCGGGTGCGCCCCTGCCGCCCGTTTCGGCGG
>JBCCMW010000474.1:0-2451 GCA_039026175.1 Pseudomonadota bacterium | reverse complement strand
CTCGGTCGGTCCGCAGTGTCGGACAGCGGTCGCTGGACCCGACCGGTGCGGGCGCGCCGCCGGCCGGGCTGCGCGCCGTGCAGCGGTGGCTCAGGCAGCCTCGCCCAGCACCCGCGCCAGGTCGAACAGGCGGCGGCGTTGCGTCTCGGGGATGGCGTAGTAGGCGCGCACCAGGTCGGCGGCCTCCTTATCGCTCATCATGTCGGCGGCGCGCGCCTCCTCCATTGAGCTGTCCAGCCCTTCGAAGAAAAACGACACCGGCACCTCGAGTGCGGCGGCCACATCCCAGAGGCGCGAGGCCGAGATGCGGTTGGCACCCGTCTCGTACTTTTGGATCTGCTGGAACTTGATACCGACCTTTTCGGCCAGCTGCTGCTGGGTCATGCCGACCATCCAACGACGCTGACGTACGCGCTGACCGACATGGACATCTACCGGATGGCTCATCATTTCCCCTCCATGAGACCCTCAACCCGTGCTTGTTTCATCATAGCGGTAAAAGGGGCGAATTTTTGCTACTATAACGCGACTTCCCGTCTTGTCGATGAAAGCGCGGCTTGGCGAGTGGAAATCGTTTAGTATCAGATACTTAACAGTCCGTTAACCCCTGCAGATTATGCACCAATGCCGCACAATGCTGGATTGCGTCAGCCCACTCGCCCCGATTGCTTCACAGTTTGGCGTCACTGAGGCAGGTTGCAAATTGGGGTCTGCTCCCCCTTTGGCGCAGAGCGAATCTCAACTTGGGATTGATCGTCCCGCATGAGGACGCAGCAGCGGGCGGCCAAACGCGCTTGGCGCGCGACAACCAGGGCGGGTTGGCGCCTGTCGGATTGCACGTGCCGCTATAGGCAAAACCGCAGCGGGACGGTCGCTGCGTCCCGGTCTCAGCTCGCGGCGCGGGCTGCGCGCTTGCGCTCGTGCGGGTCCAGGAAACGCTTGCGCAGGCGAATGGCGCCGGGCGTGACCTCGACCAGCTCGTCGTCGTCGATGTAGGCGATGGCCTGCTCCAGCGTCAGCCGCGTGGCGGGCGTCAGCTTGACCGCATCGTCCTTGCCGGCGGCGCGAATGTTCGTGAGCTGCTTGCCCTTCAACGGGTTGACCTCCAGGTCGTTGTCGCGGCTGTGCTCGCCGATGATCATGCCCTGGTAGACCGGCTCGCCGCCGCCGATGAACATCTTGCCCCGGTCCTCGAGGTTGAAGAGCGCGTAAGGCACGCTGTCGCCCGTCTCCATCGAGATCAGCACGCCCGCGCGCCGGCCGGGGATGGGGCCGCGCCAGTCGGCCCAGTCGTGGAACACGCGGTTCATCACGCCCGTGCCGCGCGTGTCGGTCAGGAACTCGCCGTGGTAGCCGATCAGCCCGCGCGAGGGGACGTGGGCCACGATCCGGGTCTTGCCGGCGCCGGCGGCGCGCATCTCGGCCAGCTCGCCGCGGCGCGTGGCCAGCTTCTCGACCACGGTGCCGGCATAGGTCTCGTCGACGTCGACGGTGACCTCCTCGATGGGCTCCAGGCGGCGGCCGTCCTCCTCGCGGATCACCACGCGGGGGCGCGAGACCGAGAGCTCGAAGCCCTCGCGGCGCATGTTCTCGATCAGCACGCCCATCTGCAGCTCGCCGCGGCCCGAGACCTCGAACGCCTCGCCGCCGGGCGTGTCCTGGACCTTGATGGCGACGTTGCCCTCGGCCTCGCGCATCAGGCGTTCGCGGATGACGCGGGACTGGACCTTGCTGCCGTCGCGCCCGGCGAGGGGGCTGTCGTTGATGCCGAAGGTGACGGTGATGGTGGGCGGGTCGATGGGCTGGGCGGGCAGCGCCTCGGCCACCGCAGGATCGACCAGGCTGTCCGCCACCGTCGCCTTGGCCATCCCGGCCAGGGCCACGATGTCGCCGGCGACGGCTTCGTCCACCGGCTGGCGCGCCAGGCCGCGGAAGGCCAGGACCTTGGAGACGCGGAAGCGCTCGACCTCGGCCCCGTCGCGCGACCGGGCCTTGACCTGGCTGCCGGGGCGCACGCGCCCGGCCTCGACCCGGCCGGTTAGCATGCGGCCGAGGAACGTGTCGGCCTCGACCGTGGTGGCCAGCATGCGGAACGGCTCGTCGGCGCGGCCGGCGACGCGGGGGGCGGGCACGTGGGCCAGCACCAGGTCGAACAGCGGGGTCAGGTCCTGGCGCGGGTCGTCCAGCTCGCGCGCGGCCCAGCCCGAGCGGCCCGAGGCATAGAGCACGGGAAAATCGAGCTGGTGCTCGTCGGCGCCGAGGGCCGCGAACAGGTCGAACACCTCGTCCAGCGCGCGGTCGGGCTCGGCCTCGGGTTTGTCGACCTTGTTCAGCACCACGATGGGGCGCAGGCCCAGCGCCAGCGCCTTGGCGGTGACGAACTTCGTCTGCGGCATCGGACCCTCGGCGGCGTCGACCAGCAGCACCACGCCGTCGACCATCGAGAGGATG